>NZ_JBSFMM010000087.1:0-45007 GCF_053599555.1 Streptomyces sp. NPDC000941 | reverse complement strand
CGGCCCACCTGCGTCTACGTGGAGACCGAAACGGCCGGCCCGGTGCCAGGCGCGCGCGGCGGCGAGCGCCGCGCGCAGCTCGGCCACGCTCCCGGCGCGGATCACCTCCATACCGAGCGAGGCGGCGTTGGCCGCCAGGTCGACCGGGAGCGGATCGCCGGTGTACGTGCCGTCGGCGGCGCGGAAGCGGTAGGCGGTGCCGAAGCGCTCACCACCAGTCTCCTCCGACAGGCCGCCGATGGAGGCGTAGCCGTGGTTCTGGATCAGCACGATGTTGATGTTGATGCCTTCCTGGACCGCGGTGACGATCTCGGTCGGCATCATCAGATACGTACCGTCCCCGACCAGCGCCCACACCGGGCGGTCGGGCGCCGCGAGCCGGACGCCGATCGCGGCCGGGATCTCGTAGCCCATGCAGGAGTAGCCGTATTCGAGGTGGTACTGGCGCGGCGAGCGGGCCCGCCACAGCTTGTGCAGATCGCCGGGGAGTGAACCGGCGGCGTTGATGACGACGTCGTCGTCACCGACGGTCTGGTCCAGGGCGCCCAGGACCTGGGTCTGGGAGGGCCGGGCGGACTCGTCCCCGGCGGCGTACGCGGCGTCGACCCGCTGCTCCCAGCGCGCCTTCCCGGCGGCGTACTCGGCCTCGTACGCCTCCTCGACTCGGTGCCCGGCCAGCGCCTGGGTCAGCGCCTCAAGACCGGCGCGGGCGTCGGCGACCAGGGTCGTCGCGCTCAGCTTGTGGGCGTCGAACGGCGCGATGTTGAGGTTCAGGAAGCGGACGCCGGGGTCGGCGAAGAGGGTCGCGGAGGCGGTGGTGAAGTCGCTGTAGCGGGTGCCAACGCCGATGACCAGGTCGGCGGTGCGGGCCAGGTCGTCCGCGACGGAGGTGCCGGTGTGCCCGATGCCGCCGATGTCGGCGGGGTGGTCGTGGCGCAGCGAGCCCTTGCCCGCCTGGGTGGAGGCGACGGGGATGCCGGTGGCGTCGACGAGCGCGCGCAAGGCATCCTCGGCCTCGCTGTGGTGGATGCCGCCGCCCGCGACGATCAGCGGCCGCCGGGCGGCGCGCACGGCCTGCGCGGCCGCGGCGAGCTCGGCCGGCTCGGGCGCGGGGCGGCGTACATGCCAGACGCGGTCGGCGAAGAACTCCTCGGGCCAGTCGTACGCCTCGGCCTGGACGTCCTGCGGGAAGGCGAGGGTGACGGCGCCGGTGTCGGCCGGGTCGGCGAGCACCCGCATGGCCTGGAGCGCGGCCGGGATCAGCGACTCGGGGCGGACGATCCGGTCGAAGTAGCGGGAGACCGGCCGCAGGCAATCGTTGACCGACACATCGCCCGCGAAGGGAACCTCCAGCTGCTGGAGCACCGGGTCGGCGGGGCGGGTCGCGAAGGTGTCGCCGGGCAGCAGGAGTACGGGCAGCCGGTTGACGGTGGCCAGGGCGGCGCCGGTGACCAGGTTGGTGGCCCCGGGGCCGATGGAGGTGGTGACGGCCTGGGCGGCGAGCCGGTTGGACTGGCGGGCGTAGCCGACGGCCGCGTGCACCATGGCCTGCTCGTTACGGCCCTGGAGATACGGCATGGTGTCCTGGCCGGTCTCCAGCAGCGCCTGGCCGAGGCCCGCCACATTGCCGTGGCCGAAGATGCCCCAGCAGGCGTTGATGAGGCGCCGGCGCGTCCCGTCGCGCTCGGTGTACTGGTGGGCCAGGAACTCCACCAGGGCCTGTGCCGTGGTGAGTCTGCGGGTGGCTCCACTCATGGTGTGTCTCCCGTGGGGGCGTCGTAGAGGGGGAGTCGGGGGTCGACGGGCCGGTCCGGCCAGGTGGCGCGGATCCAGGCGTGGTCGGGGTGGTCGCAGATCAGCCAGTCGCGCTCCTGGCCGGGGCCCGCCATGACGTTGAGGTAGTACATGTCGTGGCCGGGGGCGGCGATGGACGGGCCGTGCCAGCCGTCGGGGATCAGGACCACGCCGCCGGAGCGGACCTCGGCGAGCACATCCGTACCGCGGCCGCGGCCGGAGGGCGAGACCCGCTGGTAGCCGACGCCTTCGCTGCCGTGTGCCTCGGCGATCTCGAAGTAGTAGATCTCCTCCAGCTCGGACTCCTCGCCCGGACGGCACTCGTCGTGCTTGTGCGGCGGGTAGGAGGACCAGTTGCCGCCGGGGGTCAGCACCTCGACCGCGATCAGCTTGTCACACTCAAAGACCCCCGCCGCGCCGAAATTGTTGACCTGGCGGGAGCAGTTGCCAGTGCCGCGCAGCTCGACGGGGACGGCGGAGGCCGGTCCGTAGCGGGCGGGCAGCCGGCGCTCGCAGCGGGCGCCGGTCAGCGCGAACCGCCCGCCCGCCGCGCTCGCGATCCGCGCGTGCGCGTCGCGCGGCAGATACGCGAAGTCGGTGACGCCGCTGAACACACTGTCCCGGCCGTGCAGTTCGAAGGCTTGGCCCCCGGTCTCCACGGTGCAGCCGCCGCTCAGCGGCAGCACGATCCACTCGCTGTCGCCGGTGGCCAACTCGTGCGAGCCGCCGGCCGGCAGGTCGAGGACGCGCAGCGAGGAGTAGCCCCATCCGGCCCGCGCGGGGTCGATGTCCACGGCGTACGGTCCGCCGGCCGCCTTGCCGGCCTGCAGATGGAAGCCGGTGGAACCGGTGTAAGGGTCGCTGTCGCTAGTGGTCATGTCGTCAGTCTCCGCCTTGTTCCCTGGTCCCGGCGCCGTCACAGCAGTCCGACGGCCGTGTCGACGGCCTGCTCGACGGTGCCCTCCGCCGGGTAGAGCAGCGCGCGGCCGACCACCAGGCCCTGGACGGTGGGCAGGCTCAGCGCCTTGCGCCACTTCTCGTACGCGCCCTCCTGGTCCCGCGGGCTCTTGCCGACGTCCCCGCCGAGCAGCACCGCGGGCAGCGTGGAGGTCTCCATGACGGCGGCCATGTCGTCGGCGTCCTCGGTGACCGGCACCTTCAGCCAGGTGTACGCGGAGGTCCCGGCGAGCCCGGAGGTGATGGCGATGGACTTGGTGACGGCCTCGGCGCTGAGGTCGTTGGTGACCTTGCCGTCGATCCGGCGGGAGATGAAGGGCTCGACGAAGATGGGCAGCCGGCGCTCGGCCATCTCGTCGATGGCTCTGGCCGTCGACACCATGGTGGCCAGCGAGCCCTCGTCGGAGTAGTCGATGCGCAGCAGCAGCTTGCCTGCGTCGAAGCCGAGCCGGGCGATGTCCTGGGGCCGGTGGCCGGTGAAGCGGTCGTCGAGTTCGAAGGAGGCGCCCGCCAGGCCGCCGCGGTTCATCGAGCCCATGACGACCTTGTTGTCGAGGGCGCCGAGCAGCAGCAGGTCCTCGATGATGTCGGCGGTGGCGAGCACGCCGTCGACACCGGGGCGGGACAGCGCCACGCACAGCCGCTCCAGCAGTTCGGCGCGGTTGGCCATGGCCAGCTTGTGGCCTCCGACGGCGAGGGCGCCGCGCGCGGGGTGGTCGGCGGCCACGATCATCAGACGGCCGCTGTCGCCGACGAGGGGGCGCCGGACGCGGCGGGCGGCCGCCTCGGCGATCGCCTCCGGGTGCCGGGTCCGCACCTTGACCAGGTCGGGAATGCTGATGCTCAACGGGTGCTCCTCGAAGTCGCGTTCATGAGATCACGCCATCCGCTGGTCGCGCGGCCTGGTGGCGGCCGGAGGGCGAGGGGGCGGGTGATCAAGAGAAGGGGTGGCTGGTCACCTGTGGTCAGTCCCCGGCGAGCAGGGCCTCGACCTCGGCTTCGGTGGGCATCGCGGAGGAGCAGGCGAGGCGGGACGCCACAATCGCGCCCGCGGCGTTGGCGTACCGCATGATGCGCTCCAAGTCCCAGCCGGACAGCAGGCCGTGACACAGGGATCCGCCGAACGAGTCGCCCGCACCCAGGCCGTTGACGACCTCGACGGGGACCGGCGGCACCTCGGCCGTGGTGCCGTCGCGGTGTACGGCGAGTACGCCCTTGGGGCCCTGTTTGACGACGGCCAGCTCCACCCCCGCCTCCAGCAGGCGCTCGGCGCAGGCCGCGGGCTCCCGCACCCCGGTGGCGACCTCGCATTCGTCGAGGTTGCCGACGGCGACGGTGGCGTGGCGCAGCGCCTGGGCGTAGTACGGGCGGGCCTCGGCCGGGTCCGGCCAGAACATCGGCCGCCAGTCCAGGTCGAAGACGGTCGGGCCGGCCTTGGCGCGCGCCTCCAGGGCGGCCAGGGTGGCGGCGCGGCTGGGCTCTTCGCTGAGGCCGGTGCCGGTCATCCAGAAGATCCGGGCGGCGCGTACGGCGTCGAGGTCCAGCTCACCGGGGTGGATCTCCAGGTCGGGGGCTTTGGGCCGACGGTAGAAGTACAACGGGAAGTCGTCGGGCGGGAAGATCTCGCAGAACGTGACGGGGGTGGGGTAGGCGTCGACGGGGGTGACCCAGCGGTCGTCCACGCCGAACTCCCGCAGCGCCTGGTGGATGTACTCGCCGAAGGGGTCGGCCCCGGTGCGGCTGATCACCGCCGTGCGGCGGCCGAGCCGGGCGGCGGCCACCGCGACATTGGTCGCGGAGCCGCCGAGGAATTTGCCGAACGTCTCGACCTGCGGCAGGGGGACACCGATCTGCAGGGGATAGATGTCCACCCCGATCCGGCCCATCGTGATCAGGTCGTACGGCTCACTCATGCGTACCCCTTCAGGAAAGACGCAGCTCAGGCGGCAGCTCAGGCTCACGGCCCGCCCAATGTGCGGGCGGCTGTGGCCCTTCAGGTCTAAGGGTGTCCCCCATCCCCTGTCAAGGATTTGTCCTTACATTCGGACCTATCAAGGGCGCATCAGGGGCGTCGATGGGTGACGTTATCGCCTCGTTACGTCCAGATGAAATGTTGTCATGACAAACCCTTGACAGCCGACGGCCCCGGGGAGTTGGCTCCCCTTCGCAAAGGCCGCGTTAACGACGGTCCCGGCTTGAGAGGTGCTGGAAGAGATGAACCTCAGAATCAACCGAACCCGCAGAGCGACGGCCCTGGCCGCCCTGGCCACGGCAGGCGTCCTCATCGCCACCGGCTGCAGCAGCAGCTCAGGGGGCAAGAAGGCCCAGGAAGCCTCGGACGACATCTCCGCCGGCAAGGCGAACACCCCCCGGTTGAAGATCGCGATGATCACCCACGCGGCACCGGGCGACACCTTCTGGGACACCATCCGCAAGGGCGCCAAAGCGGCGGCCGCCAAGGACAACGTCGACCTGGTCTACTCGAGCAACCCCAACGCGGCCGACCAGGCGAACCTCATCCAGAACGCCATCGACCAGCACGTCGACGGCATCGCGGTCACCCTCGCCAAGCCCGACGCCATGAAGGGCGTCATAGCGAAGGCCGAGAAGGCCGGTATCCCTGTCGTCGCCTTCAACGCCGGACTCGACAACTGGAAGGACATGGGCCTGCTGGAGTACTTCGGCCAGGACGAGAACATCGCCGGCCAGGCCTTCGGCAAACGGCTGAACGAGATCGGCGCCAAGCACAACATCTGTGTGATCCAGGAGCAGGGCCATGTCGCCCTCGAGGCCCGCTGCGCCGGTGTGAAGAAGACCTTCAAGGGCAAGACGGAGAACCTTTACGTCAACGGCACCGATATGCCGTCGGTCAAGTCGACGATCACCGCGAAGCTCAGGCAGGACTCCAGCATCGACTACGTCGTCACCCTCGGCGCCCCCTTCGCCCTGACCGCCGTCCAGTCCGCCGACGAGGCCGGGGGCAAGGCCAAGGTCGCCACCTTCGACCTCAACAAGGACCTCGTCAACGCGGTCAAGAGCGGCGATGTGCAGTTCGCCGTCGACCAGCAGCCGTATCTCCAGGGCTATCTGTCGATCGACTCGCTGTGGCTCTACAAGGTCAACGGCAACTTCAGCGGCGGCGGCGAGAAGCCCGTGCTGACCGGGCCCGCCTTCGTCTCCAAGGACAACGTGGAGACCATCGCCAAGTTCGCCGCGAAGGGCACTCGGTGATCGCCCGATGACCCAGACCACGACGCCGGCGGCGGCGACGCCGCCGGCCTCCCCCACCGTCCACAAGGCCCGCACCACCGAGCGCTCGCTGCTCCGCCGGACGCTGGCCCGCCCCGAGATCGGCGCGCTGGTCGCGGCCATCGGCGTCTACGTCTTCTTCTTCGCCGCCGCCCCGACCTTCCGCCAGGCCGACTCCTTCGCCACGGTCCTCTATCAGGGGTCCACCATCGGCATCATGGCCCTGGCAGTCTCCCTGCTGATGATCGGCGGCGAGTTCGACCTGTCGGCCGGTGTCGCCGTCACCTCCTCGGCGCTGACCGCGAGCATGCTCAGCTTCCAGCTCACCACCAATGTGTGGGTGGGAGTCCTGGTCGCCCTGGCCGTCTCGCTCACCGTGGGCCTGATCAACGGCATCCTGCTGATCAAGACCGGACTGCCCAGCTTCCTGGTCACCCTCGCCAGCTTCCTGATGCTCCAGGGCGCCAACCTGGCCGTCACCAAGCTGCTGACCGACAATGTCGCCACCGACACGATCAATGACATGGACGGCTTCGACCAGGCCAAGTCGGTCTTCGCCTCCGAGGTCTCGATCGGCGGCATGGATGTGAAGATCACCGTGCTGTGGTGGCTGTTCTTCGCGGCCATCGCCACCTGGGTGCTGCTGCGCACCAAGTTCGGCAACTGGATCTTCGCGGTGGGCGGCTCCAAGGAGAGCGCCCGGGCCGTGGGTGTCCCGGTGACCTTCACCAAGATCGCGCTGTTTATGACGGTGGGCTTCGCGGCCTGGTTCGTCGGGATGCACCTGCTGTTCGAGTACAACACCGTGCAGGCCGGCGAGGGCGTGGGCAACGAGTTCTACTACATCATCGCGGCGGTGATCGGCGGCTCTCTGCTCACCGGCGGCTATGGCTCGGCGATCGGCGCGGTCCTGGGCGCCTTCATCTTCGGCATGGTCAACCAGGGCATCGTCTACGCCAACTGGAACCCCGACTGGTTCAAGTTCTTCGTCGGCGTGATGCTGCTGCTCGCGACGCTGGTCAATCTGTGGGTGCGCCGCCAGGCGACCAGGAGGTGATGGCAATGGCCACGAACGTGACCAAGGAAGCCGCCGCGGGCCGAAGCCCGGAGCCGGTGGTCCGGCTCGACGGAGTCGGCAAGCTCTACGGCAACGTCCGCGCGCTGAGCGGAATCGACCTGGCCGTACGGCCGGGCCAGGTGACCTGCGTACTGGGCGACAACGGCGCCGGCAAGTCCACCCTCATCAAGATCGTGTCCGGGCTGCACCAGCACGACGAGGGGGAATTCCTCGTCGACGGCAATCCGGTACGCCTGTCCAACCCGCGCGACGCCCTCAACCTCGGCATCGCCACCGTGTACCAGGACCTGGCCACCGTGCCGCTGATGCCGGTGTGGCGGAACTTCTTCCTCGGCTCCGAGCTGACCCGCGGCCCCTGGCCCGTACGCCGCCTGGACATCGAGCGGATGAAGCGGATCACCGACGAGGAGCTGTCCGCCATGGGCATCCACCTCGACGACCTGGACCAGCCCGTCGGCACCCTCTCCGGCGGCCAGCGCCAGTCGGTGGCCATCGCCCGGGCCGTGTACTTCGGCGCCCGGGTGCTGATCCTGGACGAGCCGACGGCGGCGCTCGGCGTCAAGCAGTCCGGAGTGGTGCTCAAGTACATCGCCGCCGCGCGCGAGCGCGGGCTCGGCGTCATCTTCATCACCCACAACCCCCACCACGCCTATATGGTGGGCGACCATTTCTCGGTGCTCAGGCTCGGTGCGCTGGAGCTGAACGCCGGCCGTGCGGACGTCACCCTGGAAGAGCTCACCAACCACATGGCGGGCGGGGCCGAACTGGCCGCGCTCAAGCATGAGCTCGCGCAGGTCCGCGGGGTCGATGTGGAGGAGCTGCCGGAAACGGTGCAGACCCCCTCCGCCTGATCCCCGTCCCGCCGGCTCGCCCCATCTCCTGGCATCCTGCTCCTGACATCCTGACCTTACGTCCGAATGTCCTGACGAAACCTTGACGGATGGCCACCCGGCCCATGAAGCTGCCCAAAACAGCATCACCCGGGCACCACAGCCCCACCCGCACCACAGCAGCACCGCACCGCAGCCCCACCCGCACCGCACGCCCCCTTCCCCGGTCGCCGACGACCGGTGAGAGGAGTTCCCCTTCATGACTGCCGCCTCCCCCGCACCTGCCCTGGACCGCATCCGGGTCGGTTCGGCCCCCGACTCCTGGGGCGTATGGTTCCCCGACGACCCGCAGCAGGTCCCCTGGCAGCGCTTTCTCGACGAGGTCGCCGAGGCGGGCTACGAGTGGATCGAACTGGGCCCGTACGGCTATCTGCCGAGCGACCCGGCGCGGCTCACCGAGGAGGTCGGCCGGCGGAATCTGAAGGTCTCGGCGGGCACGGTCTTCACCGCCCTGCACCGCGGCCCCGGCGTCTGGGACGCCACCTGGGAGCATGTCTCCCAGGTGGCCGGGCTCACCCAGGCCATGGGCGCCCGCCATCTGGTCGTCATCCCGTCCTTCTGGCGGGACGACAAGACCGCCGAGCTGATCGAGCCCCCGCAGCTGACCGCCGAGCAGTGGCGCCATCTGTCCACCGGTATGGAGCGGCTGGGCCGCCAGGTGCGCGAGCGCTTCGGGCTCGACATCGTGGTCCACCCGCACGCCGACACCCACATCGACGGCGAGGAGAACGTCGCCCGCTTCCTCGACTCCACCGACTCCGACGTGGTCAACCTCTGTCTGGACACCGGGCACTACGCCTACTGCGGCGGCGACAGCGTCAAACTCATCGAGACCTACGGCGAGCGCATCGGCTATCTCCACCTCAAGCAGGTCGACCCGGAGATCCTGGCCGACGTCGTCAAGAACGAGGTGCCCTTCGGGCCCGCCGTCCAGCGCGGGGTCATGTGCGAACCGCCGAACGGCGTCCCCGCCCTCGAACCCGTGCTGACCGCGGCCCAGCAGCTGAACGTGGATCTGTTCGCCATCGTCGAGCAGGACATGTACCCCTGCCCGCCCGACAAGCCGTTCCCGATCGCCCAGCGCACCCGCCGCTTCCTGCGCTCCTGCGGCGCCTGACGCTTTCACCCGCCACACCGGAACAGCCCGCCACACCGGAACAGGAGAGAAGACACACCATGACGCAGCAGGGGACGCTCGGGGTCGCCGTCATCGGGACCGGCATGATGGGCGCCGATCATGTCCGTCGGATCAACGACGTGATCAGCGGGGCGCGGGTGGCCGCCGTCGTCGATATCGACGAGGCACGCGCCAAGCATGTCGCCGACGGTGTCGAGGGCGCCGCGGCCTACACCGACCCGGCCGCCGCCATGGCCGCGCCGGACGTGGACGCCGTACTGATCGCCTCGCCGGGACCGGCCCATGAGGCCGCGCTGCTGACCGCCTTCGAGCACGACCTGCCGGTGCTGTGCGAGAAGCCGCTCACCCCGGACCCGGACTCCGCGCTGCGGGTGCTGGAGGCCGAGCAGCGGCTGGGCCATCGCCGGGTGCAGGTCGGCTTCATGCGGCGCTACGACAGCGAGTTCATGAAGCTCAAGTCGCTGCTCGCGGGCGGCGAGCTCGGGCGCCCCCTGCTGCTGCACTGCCGCCACCGCAACGCCTCCGTGCACTCGTACTTCACCAGCGACATGCTCATCACCGACTCGGTGGTGCATGAGATGGACCAGTCCCGCTGGCTGCTGGAGCAGGAGATCACCGCGGTGACCGTGCTGCGCCCGACCCCCAGCGCACACGCCCCCGAAGGGCTCAGCGACCCGCAGTTGGTGATTTTCGAGACCGACGGCGGCTCACTCGTCAACGTCGAGATCTTCGCGACCTGCGGCTTCGGCTACCAGGTGCAGGCCGAGGCGGTCTGCGAGCGCGGCACCGCGCGCGTCGGCGACGCCCACGGCATGCTGATCAACCGCACGGGCGGCTGGGGCGGCGAGATCGCCCCGGACTTCGTGGCCCGCTTCGAGGAGGCGTACGACCGCGAGGTGCAGGCCTGGGTGAACGCCACCCGGCGCGGCGAGGTGGAGGGCCCCAGCACCTGGGACGGCTATGCCGCTGCCGCCGTCAGCGCGGCGGGGGTCCGGGCCCAGACCACGGGCGAGCGCACGGCGGTCGAGATGATCGAGCGCCCCGCGTTCTACGCCTGAGTCGTTCTACACCTGAGCCGTTCCACGGCTGAGCCACCTCGCACAGTGCGGCAGGGTGACCCGGTGTTCTCACGCTGGGTCACCCTGCGTTGTCCCGCTGGGTCACTCGGCTGTCACGGCCGTCACATCTCCGCGATCCTTCCGTCACAGACGTTCAACAACGCCTATCCGGGCGTCACTCACCGTCGTTGACCGGGCACAGGCTGAGTGATCACAAGCGGTCGCGCCGCAGCTCCCCCCAACGGCCCTTGGCGGACCGTTGACTGCGGCGCCCGCAGGAAGGCGCGAGAGATGACCGACCGGAGGCTTTGGTCGTACAAGGAGATCGCCGCGCACATCAGTGTGCGGACGGACACCGTACGGTCATATCGCAAGCACGGCCTGCTGCCGCCCCCCGATCACGTGGAGGGCGGCAAGCCGTATTGGTACGCGGACACCATCCGGACCTGGGTGACCCTCAGACCCGGCAACCGCTCCCGGCGTGATCCCAGAGACTAGGCCCCCGGGCGGACGCCGTCAGGCGGAGCGGTGGAACACCGCCGCGACCTCGGGGATGCGGTCGATATAGCCGTCCAGCAGCTTCCGGCCGACCGTCACCGAGTCGACCAGCGGGTGCAGCGAGAACGCCTTGACCGCGTCCGCCCGGGACCCCGTCAGCGCGGCGCTGATGGTCAGCCGCTCCACCGCCTTGACCTGCTGCATCAGCCCCGCCTGGGACAGGTCGGGCGGTGTCGTGGCCAGCGGGTGGACGCCGTTGGCGTCGACCGTCACGGGCACCTCGACCACCGCGTCGGCGGGCAGCGCGGCGATCGTGGTGCCGTTGCGCACGTTGAGGATCATCGTGGCGCGCTCATTGCGGCTGATCGCCGCCATGACGGAGAGCGCCACCCCCGCGTACCCCTGGTGGGCGGGGTCGGGGCTGAACGCCTCATCGGGCGGTGTCTCGCCCTGCACCGTGCCCTTGGCCTCGGCCATGTAGTTGGCACTGCGGTTGGCGACCGTCTCGCGCCACAGCTCCACCGGCGACGCGCCGGCCGCCTGCGTCACCCGCTCGTAGAACTCGCCCTGCTGGCGGGACAGGAACTCACCGCGAGTGCGCGGGGCGTCGAGGATGCCCCGTACCGCGTCCCGGTTGAAGTAGTAGTAGTACAGGTACTCGTTGGGGATCAGCCCCAGGTCGCGCAGCCATTCGCGGCCGAAGACCACGCCCTCCTCGAAGTCGCCGAGCAGGTCGTCGTCGGCGAGCAGCCGAGGCAGTACGTCCTCGCCGTCCACCAGCACCCGGCGCATCCAGCCCAGGTGGTTGAGGCCGACGTAGTCGAACTGGGCCCGGGAGGCGTCGAGTCCGAGCGCGGTGGAGACCCTGCGGCCCAGGCCGGACGGCGTATCGCAGATGCCGAGCACCCGGTCGCCGAGCACGCTCTGCATCGCCTCGGTGATCATCCCCGCGGGGTTGGTGAAGTTGATGACGTACGCCTTGGGCGCCAGCTCCCGCACCCGCCGGGCGATGTCCATCATCACCGGGATGGTCCGCAGCCCGTAGGCGAGGCCGCCGGGCCCGGTGGTCTCCTGGCCGAGTACGTTCAGGTCGAGCGCCACCCGCTCATCGCACACCCGGCCCGCGAGACCGCCCACCCGGATGGCGGCGAAGACGAAGTCGCTGCCTTCCAGGGCGGAGTCGAGCGAGGTGGTCGCGGTGACCTTCGGGGCGTCGGGGTGGCCGTCGGCGAACCGGGCGAGCACGTCGGTCATTGCCTTGAGCCGTTCGGCGTCGGTGTCGTACAGCCAGACGTCGTCGATGCGCGGGGAGCCCTGGTCACGCAGCAGGGCCTGGTAGACGTACGGCACCCGGAAGCCGCCACCGCCAAGGATGGACAGTTTCATGCGGAGATCACCTTTCCGCCCGCCTCGCGGCAGAGCTGGACGGTCTGAGGATCGGCGCCCTGCGTGGTGATCAGGACGTCGACATCGGAGAGGGAGCACAGGCGCAAGGAGCCCGAACCGGGGAACTTCGCCTCGGAGGCGAGCAGCACCACCTGGTCGGCGGCCTCGATCAGGGCCTGCTTGATCGGCGCCTCGACCGCCATGTTGTCCACCACATGGCCGCCTGAGCGCACCCCTGTGCAGCTGAGGAACACCAGGTCGGCGCTGACCTGGCGCATCGCGGTCTCGGTGAGCGAGCCGACGAACGAACGGAAGTTGCGCCGCAGTACACCGCCCAGCAGCACCAGCCGCACGGTGTCGTCGTCGCGCAGCTCGTCCAGCACCGCCAGGCTGCTGGTGATGACGGTGACCGGACGGCCGCGCAGCCGGCGGGCCAGCAGCGGGGTGGTGGTGCCGATGTCGAGCACCACCACGCTGTCGTCGGGGACCAGCGCGGCGGCCTGCTCGGCCATGCGCTCCTTCATCGCCCGGTCCTTCGCCGCCGAGACATCGAACGGCGCCTCGGGCTGGCGCATGGTCAGGGCAGCGCCGCCGTAGGTGCGTACCAGCTCTCCGTCCTGATCCAGCTGCTTGAGATCACGCCGGATGGTGGATTCGCTCACCTGCAGGCTCTCGGCCAGGTCGCGCACCGATGCGACGCCGGTCGCCCGCAGCGACTCCACGATTCTCGCATGCCGATTTCTCGAAGTCACGCAGTGACGGTAGCACCGATGACTGACTTCGGTCATCGTGGCAAGAAACAATCACTTTACTGACCGAATCTTGTCATCAGCCGATCTCATTGCTCATAGTTGAGCACCCACCGGTCACAGCCGCCGTGTCATCGGCACATGGACGGCGCTTGGACGACGCATGCACGGCGCTTGGACGGCGCATGGAAAGGTGCTCCCTTGCTTGATGCTCTCTTCGCGGGCGGGGTCTTCTGCGACCTCGTCTTCGGCGGTGTCCCGCACCTCCCCTCGCCCGGCAGCGAGGTCTACGCCGACCGGTTCGCGGTGGTCGCCGGCGGCACCGCGACCCGCTGCGTCGCGGCCGCCCGGCAGGGCCTTGCGACCGGGCTGTTCGCCGTGATCGGCACCGACCTGTTCGGCGACCACCTCGCCGCCGTCCTCGGTGCCGAACCGGGCCTGGACCTGCGCTGGCTACGGCGTGACCCCTCCGTGCACACCCCGATCACGGTGGCCGTCGCCAATGAGCACGACCGCGCCTTCATCACCTACGAGGAGGACGGCGCCGGCCGCCCGGACACCTGGGCCGGGGAACTGCCGCGGGTGCGCATCCTGCACCTGGGCATCGCCGAGCCGCTGCCCGGCTGGGCCACCGAACTGCGCGCCCGCGGCACGCTCGTGGTCGGCGGCGTCGGCTGGGACTCCACCGGGACGTGGTCCCCGGACCTGCTCACCCGGCTCGGCGACGTCGACGTGTTCGTCCCCAACGCCACCGAGGCGATGAACTACACCCGGACCGACACCGTCGAGAAGGCCGTCAAGGTGCTCGCCGACCACGTCCCGCTGGTCGTCGTCACCGACGGCCCCCACGGAGCCGTCAGCGTCGACCCGGACTCCGGCGGTCTGCTCCGTATCCCCTCCCCGCCGGTCACCGCCGCCGATCCCACCGGAGCCGGCGACGTCTTCACCGCCTCCTTGGTGACCGCCCTGCTCCACGACGACTGGCCGCTCACCACCCGGCTCAGATACGCCGCGATCTGCGCCTCGATGTCCGTACGGACGCTCGGCGGCGCCGCGAGCGCCCCCACCCCCGCCGCCATCCGCGCGTTCGTCGACCGGCTGCCCGGCAGTGAACTGCCCGACCAGGACCGCGCCGTCATCCGGACCGCCCTCCAGAACGCCGCCTCCCAGAACGCCGCCCCCCAGAAAGCCCACCAGGACGCCGCCCACCAGCACCAGGAGAACGACTCATGAACGACAGAACGCCGTCCTCGGGCCGCCGCGGCACTCGCCGTGGCACTCACCGCCGCCGATACACCGCCCTGGCGCTCGCCGCCGCCTGTCTCACCGCGGCCGCGGCCTGCGCTCCCGGTTCCACCAGCGGTTCGGGCGACACCGCGGACAAGACCGCGGGCCCCGTCTCCACCGATCCCGCGAAGGCCGGCAAGGTCACCCTCACCGTCTGGGACCAGAACACCGAGGCCGGCTCCGACGGCTCGACCAAGGCGCTCAACGACGCGTTCATGAAGAAGTACCCGAACGTCACCATCAAGCGCGTCTCCCGGTCCTTCGCCGACCTGAAGACCACCCTGAAGCTGGCCATGTCCTCCGCCAACCCGCCCGACGTCGTCCAGGCCAACCAGGGCTACCCCGACATGGGCACCTTCGTGAAGGCCCGGCTGCTCCAGCCCGTCGACCGCTACGCCAAGGCGTACCACTGGGACACCGCCTACCCCGCCCAGCTGCTGGACCTCAACAGGTTCTCCGCCGACGGCAAGACCTGGAAGACCGGCAACCTCTACGGCGTCTCGCAGACCGGTGAGATCGTCGGCGTCTACTACAACAGGGCCAAGCTCAAGTCGCTGGGCCTCAAGCCCCCGCAGACCCTGGCGGACTTCCAGACCGCGCTCGCCAAGTCCAAGGCGTCCGGGCTGCTGCCCCTGTCCTACGGCAACGCCGACAAAAGCCCGGGCATCCATCTGCTCGGAGTCGTGCAGGCCCTGACCGCGGGCAAGTCCGAGGTCCGCAAGCTGGTGTTCTCCGAAGGCGCCAAGTGGACCGGCTCGGGCACCGTCAAGGCCGCCACCGTCCTGCGGGACTGGGCCGAGAAGGGCTATCTGACGAAGGGCTTCAACGGCCAGAGCAAGGACCAGGCCGCCACCGCGTTCGCCAAGGGCAAGTCCCTCTTCCTGGTCGACGGCACCTGGCAGGCCGCCGGTCTGGCCACCCAGATGGGCGGCGCGGACAAGCTCGGCTTCACCGCCCTGGCCCCCAAGGCCGGGGACACCCCGGTGACCCAGGGCGGCGAGGGCCTGGCCTGGGCGGTCACCTCCAAGTCCAAGCACCCCGATGTGGCCGCGGCCTATATCGACTTCCTGGTGAACGACGCGGGCATGAAGGTCAGCGCCGACAACGGCAACCTCCCCGCCCTGCCGCCCGCCTCCTACTCCCCGCGGTCCGGCACCGTCCACGCCGATGTGCTCGCCGCCTGGAAGTCGGTCAGCGAGAAGGACGGACTGCTGCCCTACCTCGACTACACCACGCCGACCTTCTACGACACCCTGACCGCCGCCGTGCAGGAGCTGATGGCCGGGCAGATCAGCCCGGAGAAGTTCGGTCAGACGCTGCAGACCGACCACGACTCCTTCCTCAAGAGCCGATAGGTCCCGCCCGACCATGTCGATCACCGTTTCCCGTACCACCGCGCGCAAGCAGCGCCCGGCCGGCGCCCGCACCGGGCGCCCGGCCGGGCGCCGCGGCCACCGGTCCTCGAAGGGCAACTGGAAGGGCTATCTGTACGCCCTGCCCGCCCTCACCGTGCTGACCCTGTTCATCCTGATCCCGCTGGGCCAGGTGGTGCAGATCTCCCTGTATCACTGGGACGGTCTGTCCGCCTCGACCTGGGCCGGCGCGGCCAACTACGCCGAGATCGTCGGCGATCCGCTGCTGCGCGACGGCTTTGTCCACTCCCTGGTCCTCCTCCTCTTCTACGCGGCCATCCCGGTCGCCATCGCGCTGGTGCTCGCGGCGGCCACCACCCGCGCCGCCCGGATGCGCGGCGTCTCGGTGTTCCGCGCGCTGCTCTTCCTGCCGCAGGTGATCGCCCAAGTGGTCACCGCGACCGCGTGGACGGCCATCTACGCGCCCGACGGCGTGCTCAACCAGGTGCTCGAGGCCGTGGGCCTGAAGTCGGTCACCCGCGCCTGGCTCGGCGACTTCTCGACCGCCCTGCCCGCGGTCGGCCTGATCGGGACCTGGCTCGAGGTCGGCCTGTGCCTGGTGCTGTTCACCGCGGGGATCGGCCAGATACCCCGCGAGCTGTACGAGGCCGCGAAGGTCGACGGCGCCGGGGCCGTCCGGGAGTTCTTCGCCGTCACCCTTCCCGGCCTGCGCGGCCAGATCACGGTGGCCCTCACCCTCACCGTGATCGCCGCACTGCGCACCTTCGACCTGGTGTACGTCTCCACCCACGGCGGCCCCGGCAACTCCACGAGCCTGCCCGCGTATCAGATTTACAACCGGGCCTTCAACACCGGCCAGGTCGGTTCCGCCTGCGCCATCGCGGTCGCGCTGACCCTGCTGATCCTTGTCCTCACCTTCCTGATCACCAGGCTTCAGCCCGACGAGTCCGAAGAGGGGTCCTGAGCCGATGATCACCCGGCGTGAACGCGCGCTGAACTACGCCATCCTGACGGTCTTCGCCGGCCTCGCGCTGCTGCCGCTGGTCGGGGTGGTGTCCTCCGCCCTCACCCCGGCCGAGGAGTCCTCGTCCTCCTTCACCTGGCCGTCCAGCCTGGACTGGGGGAACTTCACCGCCGCCTGGTCCCAGGGCCACTTCGGCACATATCTGGGCTCCAGCGTGCTGGTCGCGGTCAGCGTGGTGCTGCTGACGAGCGTGCTGGCGATCCTCGCGGGCTACTCCTTCGCCCATTTCCAGTACCGGGGCCGGTCCGCGCTGTTCTACCTCACCCTGGTCGGGCTGATGGTCCCGCCCGAGGCGTTCGTCATTCCGCTCTACTTCGATCTGCGCGATGCGGGGCTGAGCGACACCTACTGGTCGCTGATCCTGCCGCAGACCGCCCAGTCGCTCGCCTTTGGCGTCTTCTGGATGCGGAACTTCTTCCGCTCGGTCCCGCGCAGCGTGATCGAGGCGGCCCGGCTCGACGGCGCCTCGGACTGGCGGGTGCTCTGGGGGATCCTGGTGCCCGCCGGCCGGCCGGCCCTGCTGACCATGGCGATGCTGGTGTTCATGTGGACCTGGAACGAGTTTCTGCTTCCGCTGGTCATGATCACCGACGAGGCCAAGCGGACCGTGCCGCTGGGGCTGGCCTTCTTCCAGGGCCAGCACACCACCCAGTTCTCGCTGCTGGCCGCCGCCTCGGTGATCGTCGCCCTGCCCGTGGTGCTCCTGTACGTCTTTCTGCAGCGTCACTTCATCTCCGGGATGCTCTCGGGCGCAGTCAAGGGATAGGGATAGCGGGTCAAGGGACAGTCACCCGCTCGGCGCGGGGCTCGGCGCCGCCGGCCTCCTCGACGGGGGCGGCGCCGGTCGCCGGGCCGGCGGATTCCCCCTCGCTGAGGCCGATACGGGCGTGCAGCCGGCGCAGCGGGCCCGGGGCCCACCAGGTCGCCCGGCCGGTCAGCCGCATCACCGCGGGCACCAGCAGGCTGCGCACCACCATGGCGTCCATCAGGACGGCCAGGGCGATACCGAGGCCGAGCATCTTGGTGTTGGTCACCCGCGAGGTGCCGATGGCGACCATGACGACGGCGAGGATCACCGCGGCGGCGGTGATCAGCCCGCCCGTGCGCCGCACGCCGAACTCGACGGCCGCGCGGTGGTCGCCCGTGCGGTCGTACTCCTCCTTGATCCGGGAGAGCAGAAAGACGCCGTAGTCCATGGAAAGACCGAAGGCCACACAGAACATCAGCACCGGCAGCGTGGTCTCGATATCCCCGGTGCTGGTGAAGGACAGCGGGCCGGAGAGGTGCCCCTCCTGGAAGACCCAGACCACCGCCCCGAACATCGCGGTGAGGCTGAGGGCGTTGAGCAGCACCGCCTGGAGGGGGATCAGCACGCTTCCGGTGAGCAGGAAGACCAGCAGCAGGGTGACGACGACGATGATGGCCAGGGCCCAGGGCAGCCGGTCGGCTATGGAGTCCTTGCTGTCCACCAGCACCGCGGCGACCCCGGTGACCGAGGCGGTGAACGGCGGGTGCTGGGCGCGGATGTCGCGCACCAGCTGCTGGCTCGCCTGGTCCACGCTTTCGCCCTTGGACAGCACGGTGACATACGCCGCCCCGCCGACTGCGCGCGCCGCCTCCACCGGGCCGGGCTCCGCCACCCGCCGGCCGCCCGCGAACTGGCCGGCCGGGCTGTCCACACGCGCCACTCCGGGCAGGGCCGAGATCTTGCCGCTGTAGTCGGCGAGGCCCGCCGGGTCGGGCCGGGAGCCGGGCCGGGAGTCGATCAGGATGTCGATCGACCCGCCGGGGCTGCCGGGGAAGTTCTCCCTGATGTGCTGCTGGACCACATGGGACTCGGCGCTCGCGGGCAGCTGACGGTCGTCGGCGGTGCCGAACTCCACCCGCAGGAAGGGCAGTCCGAGGACCACCAGACCGGCGACGGTGGCCAGCGCGAACAGCGGCGCCCGGCGCATCACCAGCCGGGCCACCCGGCCCCAGCCCGCTCCCGGCTCGCCCCGCTCCGAGCGGCGGCTGCGGAACACCCGGGTCAGATCCAGCGCGTTCACCCGCTCGCCGAGCAGGGCGAGCGCGGCGGGCAGCACCACCAGCGCGGCCGCCGCGGCGATCACCACCACCGCGATGCCCGCATAGGCGAACGAGCGCAGGAAGTACTGCGGGAAGACCAGCATGGCGGCGAGCGAGACGGCGACGGTCATCGCGGAGAACAGCACCGTGCGCCCAGCGGTGCGCAGCGTGGTGGCGATGGCGGGCAGCGTTTCCGCGCCCTGGCCCAGCTCCTCCCGGAAGCGCCGCACGATGAACAGGGCATAGTCGATGGCGAGCCCGAGGCCGAGCGCGGTGGTCAGGTTCTGCGCGAACACCGAGACATCGGTGAACTCGGTGAGGCCGCGCAGCACGGCGTCGGTCCCCAGGATCGCGATGATGCCGACGCCCAGCGGGAGCAGGGCCGCGACGGCGCTGCCGAAGACCATGACGAGCAGCAGCAGGGTGATGGGCAGGGCGATCATCTCGGCCCGCAGCAGATCCTCCTGGATGGTGGTCTGCAGCTCATGGCGCACCGCGACCGCGCCGCCGATCGTGACCTTCACCGGCCCGTGGTCGCCCCGGTAGGCGGGGGCTATGCGGTCCAGCACCTTCGCGGCCGCGCTCTCGTCGCCCACGATCCGCGCGGCGATCAGCGCCTCGCGCCCGTCCCGGTCGCGCAGGGCCGCGGCCCCGTCCCAGTAGGAGGTGACGCCGGTGACCGACTCCTCGCCCGCGAGCTTCTTGGCGAGGGCCCGGCCCTCGGCGGCGACCGCCGGGGCGTCGACCGTCGCCTTGCCGCTGTCGACCATCAGCAGCAGATTCGGCTGGGAGGCGGGGAAGTGCTTCTCGAGCGCCTTCGTGGCGTACGCCGACTCGGCGGCAGGGTCCTGCCAACCTCCGCTGCCCAGCCGGTCCGCCACCCCGCTTCCGGCCACGACGGCCAGCGCCGTGAACAGCAGGACGAGCAGCAGGGTCAGCCGCGGGCGGGCGGTCACCACTCCCGTCCAGCCTCGCGTCCGGCCCCTGTGCGGCCGGTTGACAACGGTCATAGCGGGGTGTCCCCTTCACCTGTGTCCATGCGGGCCTCACCGGTGCGACGGCAGGCAGGCAGCATGGGTCGACGATTGCCCAAGGAGCGGCAAACACGAGCGACCGCTCGCATTTCTCAAGAATGCGAGCGGGTACTCGCGTTTGTCAATGAACTACCGAGAGCTGGGGATAACCGCGTGACCGAGACCAAGGCAGGACAGCCCGCCGGTGAGGCGAAGCCGCGCCGCAGGCAGGCGCGCGGCGAGCGCCGTATCCAGCAGCTGCTCGACGCCGCGGCCAACGTGTTCTGCAGGACGGGCTACACCTCGGCCAGCACCAACGCCATCGCCCGCGAGGCCGGCGTCTCCCCCGGCACGCTGTACCAGTTCTTCCCGAACAAGGAGGCCATCGCCGTCGAGCTCGGCGAGCGCCTGACCAACCAGATGCGCGAGGCCCACGGCGTGGTCTTCACCCCCGAGTACGCCGCGCTCCCCCTCGGCGACATGCTGGACGCGGTCGTCGACCCGCTGGTCGAGTTCAACTGCCAGAACCCCGTCTTCCTGACACTCATCCATTCGGGTGACATCCCCGGCATCATGGCCGAGGACCAGGACGCGCTGCATGTGGCCCTGCACGCCCGCATCGAGGAGCTGATCGGGTTCATCCAGCCCGAGCTGTCCCCCGAGCGCAGGACCCGCACCGCGACGATGACGTTCTCCCTGTTCAAGGCCGGCCTCGAGCTCGTACTCGCCCATGAGGGCGAGGAGCAGGTCGCCTACATCGAGGAGCTGAAGGCCTCCCTCCACGGCTATCTCGCCCCGATCATCGGCACGGAGGCGCCGTCCCGCACTCCCTGACCGCCGCCCGTCGACCGCCGGCCGTCGGCCGGAGCCCGTCGACCGGAGTCCGTTGAATCACACCCGGCGGGCGACACCCTTCCCGTCATACCCCCTAGGGGTATTATGCTGTCATTGTCAGGGGACACAGGAGGATCCGGCGTCCCCTGGACACCGATGAACACAGCCGCTGCCCACCCGCTCACCGCACAGGAGAAGACATGAGCTCCGAGGCCACCACCGCGTCCGGCATCACCACCGTCTACCAGGTGACCGGCATGACCTGCGGACACTGCGAGGGCGCCGTCTCCGAGGAGATCTCCGCCATCGCCGGCGTCAGCTCCGTCAAGGCCGTCGCCGCCACCGGCCAGGTCACCGTCGTCTCCGCCGCCCCGCTCGACGACGAGGCCGTGCGCGCCGCCGTCGACGAGGCCGGTTACGAACTCACCGGCCGGGCCTGACCGCCCGAGGACACCCCTATCGGGCCGCGCGGCGGCGCCCCGCACGGCCCGGCCCTCCTCCCAGGAGACCCAGAATGACCAGCACGGCCCCGGAAGCCGCCAGGGAGCAGACACCGACGGCGGAGCAGGTCCCGCCGCAAGCGGCAGCGACCTCCCAGGTGGAGCTCGCCATCGGCGGTATGACCTGCGCCTCCTGCGCGGCGCGGGTCGAGAAGAAGCTCAACCGCATGGACGGCGTCACCGCCACGGTCAACTACGCCACCGAAAAGGCCAAGGTGACCTACGGCGGCGAGATCGAGATCGCCGATCTGATCGCCACCGTCGTCAAAACCGGCTACACCGCTGAGCCGCCGAAACCCGCAGAACCCGAGTCCGAACCTGAGCCGGAGCCCGAGCCCGAAGCCGCGCCCGACCGTGCCACGGTGGAGCCCGGAGCGGCCACAGAGAGCGAAGCAGCCGCCCCCGCCGGCGCGGAGACCAGCGCGCGCACCGAAGCGAAGGCCGAAGGGAAGACCGAAGCAAAGGCCGAAGCGAAAACCGACGCGCCGCGCCACCGCCTCCTGGTCTCGCTCACCCTCTCCGCGCCCGTCGTCCTCCTGGCGATGGTGCCGTCGCTGCAGTTCACTTACTGGCAGTGGCTGTCCCTCGCCCTCGCCACGCCCGTCGTGGTCTGGGGCGGTCTGCCCTTCCACAAGGCCGCCTGGACGAACGCCCGGCACGGCGCGGCCACCATGGACACCCTGGTCTCCCTCGGCACCCTCGCCGCCTTCGGCTGGTCGCTGTGGGCCCTGTTCTTCGGCGACGCGGGCATGCCGGGCATGCGCCACGGCTTCGACCTCACCGTCGCGCGTACGGACGGGTCGTCCTCGATCTACCTGGAAGCCGCCGCGGGGGTGACCGTCGTCATCCTCCTCGGCCGCTATCTGGAGGCGAAGGCCAAGCGCCGGGCGGGCGCCGCGCTGCGGGCGCTGATGGAGCTGGGCGCCAAGGACGTGGCCGTGCTGCGCGGGGGCAGGGAGGTCCGTATCCCGGTCTCCCGGCTGGCCGTCGGCGACCGCTTCGTGGTGCGCCCCGGCGAGAAGATCGCCACGGACGGCACGGTGGTCGAGGGTGCCTCGGCCGTGGACGGCTCCATGCTGACCGGCGAGTCGGTGCCGGTGGACGTCGCGGTGGGCGACAGCGTGGCGGGCGCGACCGTGAACGCCGCGGGCCGCCTGGTCGTCGAGGCCACCCGCGTCGGCGCCGACACCCAGCTGTCCCGGATGGCCGCGCTGGTGGAGGACGCGCAGAACGGCAAGGCGGAGGTGCAGCGCCTCGCGGACCGCGTCTCCGGGGTCTTCGTGCCGGTCGTCGTCCTCATCGCCGTCGGCACCCTGCTGGTCTGGCTACTGCTGACCGGCGACCCGACCGCCGCTTTCACCGCCGCCGTGGCCGTACTGATCATCGCCTGCCCGTGCGCCCTGGGCCTGGCCACCCCGACCGCCCTGATGGTCGGCACCGGGCGCGGCGCCCAGCTGGGCATCCTGATCAAGGGCCCCGAGGTCCTGGAGTCGACCCGCCGGGTGGACACCGTCGTCCTCGACAAGACCGGCACGGTGACGACGGGCCGGATGCGGCTGTACGGCGTGCACACCGCCCCCGGCGTGACCGAGGACGAGCTCCTGCGGCTCGCCGGTGCCCTGGAGCACGCCTCGGAGCACCCCGTGGCCCGCGCCATCGCCGAGGGGGCCGCCGCCCGCACCGGCCCCCTGCCGGACACCCACGGCTTCGAGAACATCCCCGGGCTCGGCGTCCAGGGCACCGTGGACGGACACACCGTCCTCGTCGGCCGGGAGAAGCTGCTCGCGGCCCATGGGACCGAGCTGACCGGGGAACTGGCGGCCGCAAAAAGGGAGGCCGAGTCGGAGGGGCGTACGGCCGCCGCCGTGGCCTGGGACGGCCGGGCACGGGGCGTGCTGGTGGTCTCCGACGCGGTCAAGGAGACCAGCGCCGAGGCCGTGGCCCGGCTGCGTGGGCTCGGCCTGACCCCGGTGCTGCTGACCGGCGACAACCGGCTGGTGGCCGAGTCGGTGGCCCGGGAGGTGGGCATCGAGCAGGTCATCGCCGAGGTGCTGCCGCAGGACAAGGTGGACGTGGTCCGGCGGCTGCGCGAGGAGGGCCGTACGGTCGCGATGGTCGGCGACGGCGTCAACGACGCGGCCGCCCTGGCCACCGCCGACCTGGGCCTGGCGATGGGCACCGGGACGGACGCGGCCATCGAGGCCGGGGATCTGACGCTGGTACGGGGCGATCTGCGGGTCGCCGCGGACGCGATCCGGCTGGCGCGCCGGACCCTGGCCGTCATCAAGGGCAATCTCTTCTGGGCCTTCGGCTACAACGTCGCCGCGCTGCCGCTCGCCGCGGCGGGGATGCTCAACCCGATGATCGCGGGCGCCGCGATGGCGTTCTCCTCGGTTTTCGTGGTCACCAACAGCCTGCGGCTGCGGACCTTCACCGAATCTCCATAGATTCACCAAGTCCCCATAAGCCGCACAACACCCATACACCGGAGCCTTGATATTCAGAACGTGGCTCTTGCCCTTTTACGCCCCCATATGGCAAGAGACGCAGATCACAGGCGGCCGAACGTAACCATCGCCGGGGGTGGGGAGTCTAATGGGGCGGTGAGGGTTCGTCTTGGGGGACGGATCCCACTACGCGTGGCCGGGGCGACGTACCCGGGGAGCTTTGAGCGGCCCTCCCGTACGTACGCGTCCCGGCAGCTCGCGTTGTGCGCGTGCGACAACAGTGTGGGCTTCTGTGGGCTTTACGCGGCCAACAGACCCCCGGCCGGATCCCGTGGGGGGAATCCGTAACCGGGAATGGAAAGCGCCCCGCTCCGACCCGTGGGGGGATCGGCAGCGGGGCGCTTTCTGCACCTCTTCAGGGCTCGGTTCGCCCCCAGCTACCGCTGGGAGGTGCCCCCGGCCCGGGTGGCACCCGGTGTCAGCGCTGCTCCACCGGGACGAAGTCGCGCTCGACAACGCCCGTGTAGATCTGGCGCGGACGGCCGATGCGGGAGCCCGGCTCCTTGATCATCTCGTGCCACTGGGCGATCCAACCCGGCAGCCGGCCGAGCGCGAACAGGACCGTGAACATCTCGGTCGGGAAGCCCATCGCCCGGTAGATCAGACCGGTGTAGAAGTCCACGTTCGGGTAGAGCTTGCGCGAGACGAAGTAGTCGTCGGCGAGGGCGTGCTCTTCGAGCTTGAGCGCGATGTCGAGCAGCTCGTCGGACTTGCCGAGGGCCGAGAGGACGTCGTGCGCCGCCGACTTGATGATCTTCGCCCGGGGGTCGAAGTTCTTGTAGACGCGGTGCCCGAAGCCCATGAGCTTCACGCCGTCTTCCTTGTTCTTCACCTTGCGGATGAAGGTGTCGACGTCGCCGCCGGACGCCTGGATGCCCTCCAGCATCTCCAGCACGGACTGGTTGGCGCCGCCGTGCAGCGGACCCCACAGCGCGTTGATGCCCGCCGAGATGGAGGCGAACATATTGGCCTGCGAGGAGCCGACGAGGCGGACCGTGGAGGTCGAACAGTTCTGCTCGTGGTCGGCGTGCAGAATCAGCAGCTTGTCCAGGGCGCTGACCACGATCGGGTCGAGCTCGTACTCCTGCGCCGGGACCGAGAAGGTCATCCGCAGGAAGTTCTCGACGTAGCCCAGGTCGTTACGCGGGTAGACGAACGGGTGGCCGACGGACTTCTTGTACGCGTACGCCGCGATCGTGGGCAGCTTGGCAAGCAGCCGGATCGTGGAGAGGTAACGCTGCTTCTCGTCGTGCGGGTTGTGGCTGTCCTGGTAGAACGTCGACAGCGCGCTGACCACGGACGACAGCATCGCCATCGGGTGGGCGTCACGCGGGAAGCCGTCGTAGAACCGCTTGACGTCCTCGTGCAGCAGCGTGTGCGTCGTGATCTGGTCGCGGAATTCGGCCAGCTCGTCGACGGTCGGCAGCTCCCCGTTGATCAGCAGGAAGGCCGTCTCGAGGAACGTGGCACGCTCCGCCAGCTGCTCGATGGGGTAGCCGCGGTAGCGCAGGATCCCCTGCTCACCGTCCAGATAGGTGATCGCGGATTTGTAGGCGGCGGTGTTGCCGTAACCGGAGTCCAGGGTCACCAGACCGGTCTGGGCGCGAAGCTTGCCGATGTCGAAGCCCTTGTCGCCGACCGTGCTGTCGACCACCGGGTAGGTGTATTCGCCGTCCCCGTACCGCAGTACTACAGAGTTATCACTCACGTCATCCCTCACCGACAAGTCTGCTTCTCTTCTTCGAGGTGCCCTGACTCCCCCCACCTTCCCCCATTCGGACGCTGAACGTGCACTCGGGGTCGGCTGAAGGCCCTTTTGGCGGCACTGAGTGCCGCTCCCACGGCCATCCTGCCCCGTTCGTGACGGTCCGGAAACCCTCCTGACACGTTCGCCGCGAACCTCACGCACGAACTTCATGGCCGAATCCACCGCAGCTCACCGAACCTCAGGTGCCGAACGAGCCGAGCCGGTGGTCCAGTGCGGTGCACCTCCTGCCCGCCGACACCGTGCGCACCGCCTGTCCCAGGGCGCGGCGCGAGCCGACGAGCACCACCAGGCGCTTGGCGCGGGTCACCGCCGTATACAGCAGATTGCGCTGCAGCATCATCCAGGCGCCGGTGGTCACCGGAATGACCACGGCCGGGTACTCGCTGCCCTGTGAGCGGTGGATGGTCACCGCATAGGCGTGTGCCAGCTCGTCCAGCTCGTCGAAGTCGTACGCCACCTCCTCGTCCTCGTCGGTCAGCACGGTCAGGCGCTGCTCATCGCTGTCGAGGGAGGTGACGACGCCGACTGTGCCGTTGAAGACCCCATTGGCCCCTTTCTCATAATTGTTGCGGATCTGGGTCACCTTGTCGCCGACGCGGAAGATCCGGCCGCCGAAGCGCCGCTCGGGCAGATCGGGCCGGGCGGGGGTGATGGACTGCTGGAGGAGGCCGTTGAGCGTCCCGGCACCCGCCGGACCGCGGTGCATCGGGGCCAGGACCTGCACATCTCGGCGCGGGTCGAGGCCGAACTTGGCGGGGATCCGACGGGCCACCACATCCACCGTGAGCTTCCCGGCGGCCTCGGTGTCCTCCTCGGCGAACAGGAAGAAGTCGGGCATGCCGTGGGTGATCGGCGGCACACCGGAGTTGATCCGGTGGGCGTTGGTGACCACGCCGGACTGCTGGGCCTGGCGGAAGATCCTGGTCAGCCGCACCGCCGGGACGGGGCTGCCGTCGGCCAGCAGATCGCGCAGCACCTCGCCCGCGCCGACGCTCGGCAGCTGGTCCACATCCCCGACGAAGAGCAGATGGGCGCCCGGCGGGACCGCCTTGACCAGCTTGTTGGCCAGCAGCAGATCGAGCATGGACGCCTCGTCCACCACCACCAGATCGGCGTCCAGCGGCCGGTCCCGGTCGTACGCCGCGTCCCCGCCGGGCTTGAGCTCCAGCAGCCGGTGGACCGTGGACGCCTCGGCGCCGGTCAGCTCGGCCAGCCGCTTGGCGGCCCGGCCGGTGGGGGCCGCGAGCACCACCTTGGCCTTCTTGGCGCGCGCCAGCTCCACCACGGACCGCACGGTGAAGGACTTGCCGCAGCCCGGCCCGCCGGTCAGCACCGCCACCTTCTCGGTCAGCGCGAGCCGGACGGCCTGGCTCTGCTCGGGGGCCAGATCGGCCCCGGTGCGCTGAGCGAGCCAGGCCAGCGCCTTGTCCCAGTCCACGTCCTGGAAGCCGGGCATACGGTCCTCCCCGCCGCGCAGCAGCCGCAGCACCTGGCCGGCGAGGGAGATCTCGGCGCGGTGGAACGGCACCAGATACACGGCCGTGACCGGCTCGCCGCCGTCCGGGCCCGGCACGCTCTCGCGCACCACGCCCTCCTCGTCGGCCAGCTCGGCCAGGCAGTCGATGACCAGGCCGGTGTCGACCTGGAGCAACTTGACCGAGTCCGCGATCAGTTGCTCCTCGGGGAGGAAGCAGTGGCCGTTGTCCGTCGACTGGGACAGCGCGTACTGCAATCCGGCTTTGACCCGCTCGGGGCTGTCGTGCGGGATGCCGACGGACTGGGCGATCTTGTCGGCGGTCAGAAAACCGATGCCCCAGACATCGGCGGCCAGCCGGTACGGCTCGTTCTTCACGACCGAGATCGAGGCGTCGCCGTACTTCTTGTAGATCCGCACGGCGATGGACGTGGACACCTCCACCGTCTGGAGGAAGAGCATGACCTCCTTGATCGCCTTCTGCTCCTCCCAGGCATCGGCGATCTTCTTCGTGCGCTTCGGGCCGAGGCCGGGGACCTCGATCAGCCGCTTCGGCTCCTCCTCGATGATCTGCAGGGTGTCCAGGCCGAAGTGCTCGGTGATGCGGTCGGCGAAGACGGGCCCGATGCCCTTGATCAGGCCGGAGCCCAGATAGCGCCGGATGCCCTGGACGGTGGCGGGCAGCACGGTGGTGTAGTTCTCGACGGTGAACTGCTTGCCGTACTGCGGGTGGGAGCCCCAGCGGCCCTCCATCCGCAGCGACTCGCCGGGCTGCGCGCCCAGCAGCGAGCCGACGACGGTCAGCAGATCACCGGAGCCGCGGCCGGTGTCGACCCGGGCGACCGTATAGCCGTTCTCCTCATTGGCGTAGGTGATCCGCTCCAGGACCCCTTCGACCACCGCGAGTTTGAGCATGTCCCGACGGTACCGCCGGACGCCGACACACCCCCGGGCCCTGTGCACAACCCTGTGCACAACCCCCATCGGCACCCAGTGACCGGAATATTACGATCCGGTTTCAGCCACTCCAGGGCTCTTGTCCAGCCTCGTGTAATCGATTCCAATCCTCCTTGTAATCGATTCCACGAGGAGGTGGAATGGCGAGCATCAAGGACGTGGCGCAGCACGCCGGAGTGTCCGTGGCAACGGTCTCCCGCGTGCTCAACGACCATCCGTCCGTCCGCGCGGACACCCGTGACCGGGTGCTCACCGCCGTCGCCGAGCTCGGCTACCGCCCCAACGCCGTGGCCCGCTCGCTGCGCACCGACCAGACCCGGACCCTCGGGCTGGTGATCAGCGACGTACTCAACCCGTTCTTCACCGAGCTCGCCCGCTCGGTCGAGGACGAGGCCCGCGCGCTGGGCTACAGCGTGGTGATCGGGAACGCCGATGAGCGCCCCGAGCTCCAGGACCACCATGTGCGCACCCTTATGGACCGCCGCATCGACGGCCTGCTGGTCAGCCCCACCGACGGCGGCTCCCCGCTGATGCTGGACGCCGTCCGTTCGGGCACCCCTATGGTCTTCGTCGACCGCTGGATCAAGGGCGTGGACGTGCCCGTGGTCCGTACGGACGGCACGGACGCCGTACGCGACCTGGTGGCCCATCTGCACGCGCTCGGCCACCGCCGGCTCGCCATCATCGCCGGACCGGCCGCCACCACCACCGGACGCGAGCGCGTGGAGGCCTTCCGGTCCGCGCTGCGCGAGTTCGGGCTTGCCCTGCCGGCCGACTTCATAGGCCAGGGCGACTTCCAGGCGGACAGCGGACGGCGGGTGACCGCCCGCTTCCTCGATCTGCCCGAACCCCCGGACGTCATCTTCGCCGCGGACAACCTCATGGCGCTCGGCGCGATGGACGAGATCCGCGCGCGCGGCCTGCGGGTGCCCGACGACGTGGCGCTCGCCGCGTTCGACGACATCCCGTGGTTCGTCCACACCGATCCCCCGATCACCGCCATCGCCCAGCCGACGGGCGAACTCGGCCGCGCCGCCGTACGCGCGCTGATCGACCGCGTCGAGGGGCGGACCACCGACTCGGTGATCCTGTCCGCCCGCCTGGTCACCCGCCGCTCGTGCGGCGAGCCCGAAGGGAGCAAGCCATGAGCACGCCGAGCGCCACACAGCCGCCGCAGCCGCCACAGGGCGTGCCGCCGAGCGCGGGGGGCGGTGCGGGAGGCGCGGCCGAACTGCTGCGCATGGAGGGCGTCCGCAAGACGTTCCCCGGCGTGGTCGCGCTCGACGGCGTCGACTTCGATCTGCGCCGCGGTGAGGTGCACGTCCTGCTGGGCGAGAACGGCGCGGGCAAGAGCACGCTGATCAAGATGCTCTCCGGCGCCCACCGCCCCGACGGCGGCCGCATCCTCGTCGACGGCTCCCCGGTGCGCATCCACGGCGCCCAGGACGCCGAGCGGCTCGGGATCGCCACCATCTACCAGGAGTTCAACCTCGTCCCCGACCTCAGCGTCGCCGAGAACATCTTCCTGGGCCGCCAGCCGCGCCGACTGGGGCTGATCGACCGCAGGACCATGCACGAGCGGGCCGCCGAGCTGCTGGCCCGCGTCGGGGTCGACGTCTCCCCCAGCGACCGGGTGCGCGACCTGGGCATCGCCCGGCTCCAGATGGTCGAGATCGCCAAGGCGCTGTCCCTGGACGCCCGCGTCCTGATCATGGACGAGCCGACCGCGGTGCTCACCACCGAGGAGGTCGACAAGCTCTTCCGGATCGTCCGCGCCCTGCGCGCGGACGGCGTCGGCGTCGTCTTCATCACCCACCACCTGGAGGAGATAGCGGCCCTCGGCGACCGCGTCACCGTCCTGCGCGACGGCCGCAGCGTCACCCAGGTCCCGGCCACCACCGAGGAGAACGAGCTGGTCCGGCTGATGGTGGGCCGCTCCATCGAGCAGCAGTACCCGCGGCGGCCCGCCGAGGCCGGGGCGTCCCTGCTCAAGGTCCAGGGCCTGACCCGGAACGGCGTCTTCCACGACGTCGCCTTCGAGGTACGGGCCGGAGAGGTGGTGGGGCTCGCCGGACTCGTCGGCGCGGGCCGCACCGAGGTCGTACGGGCCGTCTTCGGCGCCGATCCGTACGACGCCGGCAGCGTCGAAGTCCTCGGCGAGCGGCTGCCCCGGCACGATGTGGGCGCCGCCATGGCCGCCGGCATCGGGCTCGTCCCCGAGGACCGCAAGGGCCAGGGCCTGGTCCTGGACGCCTCGGTCCAGGAGAACCTGGGCCTGGTCACGCTGCGCTCCGCCACCCGCGCCGGACTCGTCGACCGGGCCGGACAGCGCCGCGCGGCGGCCCGGATCTCCGAGCAGCTGGCGGTCCGCATGGCCGGTCTCGAGCAGCGCGTACGCACCCTGTCCGGCGGCAACCAGCAGAAGGTCGTCATCGGCAAGTGGCTGCTGGCCGACAGCAAGGTGCTCATCCTCGACGAGCCCACCCGCGGTATCGACGTGGGCGCCAAGGTCGAGATCTACCAGCTCATCAACGAACTCACCGCCTCCGGGCACGCGGTGCTGATGATCTCCAGCGACCTCCCCGAGGTGCTGGGCATGAGCGACCGGGTCCTGGTCATGGCACAGGGCCGGATCACCGGCGAACTCAACCGCGAAGAAGCGACCCAGGACGCCGTGATGGCCCTGGCCGTGAAGGACGTCAAGGTCGTCGAGCCCGTCGTAGCGCTCGACGGCACAGAGGAAAGCGAGGGCTCCCGTGGCCACTGACACGATGAAGCCCGGTCGGGCACAGCAGGGCTCCGGCGGCCCGGCCGTGCTGCGCCGGGTGCTGCTCGACAACGGCGCGCTGAGCGCCCTGGTGCTGCTTCTCGCGGCCATGTCGCTGCTGTCCGGCGACTTCCTCACCACCGACAACCTGCTCAACGTCGGCGTCCAGGCGGCGGTCACCGCGATCCTCGCCTTCGGCGTCACCTTCGTCATCGTCTCGGCCGGGATCGACCTGTCCGTCGGCTCGGTGGCCGCGCTGTCCGCCACCGTGCTCGCCTGGTCGGCGACCTCACAGGGCCTGCCGGTGTGGCTCGCGGTGATCCTCGCGCTCGCCACAGGTCTGGCCTGCGGCCTGGTCAGCGGCGCGCTGATCTCCTTCGGCAAGCTGCCGCCGTTCATCGCCACCCTCGCCATGCTGTCGGTCGGCCGCGGTCTGTCCCTGGTCATCTCCCAGGGCAGCCCGATCCCGTTCCCCGACTCGGTCTCGCACCTCGGCGACACCATCGGCGGCTGGCTGCCGGTCCCGGTGATCATCATGGTCGTGATGGGCCTGATCACCGCGGGCATCCTGGCCCGTACGTACGTCGGCCGCACCATGTACGCGATCGGCGGCAACGAGGAGGCCGCCCGGCTCTCCGGTATCCGCGTCAACCGCCAGAAGCTGGCCATCTACGCCCTGTCCGGAGCCTTCGCGGCCGTCGCGGGCATCGTGCTCGCCTCCCGCCTGTCCTCCGCGCAGCCCCAGGCCGCGGTCGGCTACGAACTCGACGCCATCGCCGCGGTCGTCATCGGCGGCGCCAGCCTCTCCGGCGGCGTCGGCAAGGCGTCCGGCACGCTCATCGGCGCGCTGATCCTCGCCGTCCTGCGCAACGGGCTCAACCTGCTGGAGGTCTCCGCCTTCTGGCAGCAGGTCGTCATCGGCGTCGTCATCGCGCTGGCCGTGCTGCTCGACACCGTGCGCCGCCGCGCCGGATCCCGCCCGGGCGCTCCCGGCGGCGCCGCGGGCGGAGCCGGCGGCCCCGGGGGCAGGCTGACGCCCGCCCAGATCGGGAAGTACGCGGTCGCGGCCGTCGCCGTGGTGGCGGTCGTGGTCGGCGCCTCGGTGTGGCGCTCCGACTCCTCCGGGAGCGGCGGCAAGATCAAGGTGGCTCTGTCGGTCTCCACCCTCAACAACCCCTTCTTCGTCCAGCTGAAGCAGGGCGCGCAGGCCGAGGCCAAGGCCCAGGGCATCAGCCTCTCCGTCACCGACGCCCAGAACGACGCCTCCCAGCAGGCCAACCAGATCCAGAACTTCACCAGCCAGAACGTGAAGACGATCATCATCAACCCGGTGGACTCCGACGCCTCGGGCCCGTCCGTCCGGGCGGCCAACAAGGCCGGCATCCCCGTCCTCGCCGCCGACCGCACCGTCAACAAGGCGGACATCGCCACCCTCGTCGCCTCCGACAACATCGCGGGCGGCAAGCTCGCCGCCAAGACGCTGGCCGAACAGCTCGGCGGCAAGGGCCGGATCCTGGTCCTCCAGGGCACCGCCGGCACCTCGGCCTCGCGCGAGCGCGGCCAGGGCTTCGCGGAGGGCCTGAAGGCCTACCCGGGCATCCAGGTCGTCGCCAAGCAGCCCGCGGACTTCGACCGCACCAAGGGCCTGGACGTGACCACCAACCTGCTGCAGGCCCACTCGGGCATCACCGGGATCTTCGCCGAGAACGACGAGATGGCGCTCGGCGCGGTCAAGGCGCTCGGTTCCAAGGCGGGCAAGTCCGTCAAGGTCGTCGGCTTCGACGGCACCCCGGACGGCCTCACCGCGGTCCAGAACGGCACGCTCGCGGCGACCGTCGCCCAACAGCCCAAGGAGCTGGGCAAGATGGCCGTGCAGAACGCGATCAAGGTCGCGAAGGGGCAGAAGGTCGACCAGATGGTGAAGGTGCCGGTGAAGGTCGTCGCCGCGAAGTGAAGCGGGACCGGCCGGCCCCCGCCCCGGGGCCGGCCGGAGCACCTGAACCCCTCAGGCACACACAGCGAAACGAAAGGACGTGCAGGATGCCCGACTACGACCTCCTGGTCGTAGGGTCGGCCAACGCCGACCTGGTGATCGGAGTCGAACGCCGCCCGGCCGCCGGGGAGACCGTCCTCGGTTCCGACCTCGCCGTCCACCCGGGCGGCAAGGGCGCCAACCAGGCCGTCGCCGCCGCCCGGCTGGGCGCCCGTACGGCCCTGCTGGCGCGCGTCGGCGACGACGGACACGGCCGCCTACTGCTGGAGTCGCAGCGGGACGCGGGCGTGGACACCGCGGGCGTCCTGGTCGGCGGCGCGCCCACCGGCGTGGCACTGATCACCGTGGACCCGTCCGGCGACAACAGCATCGTGGTCTCCCCCGGCGCCAACGCCCGGCTGAGCCCCGAGGACGTACGGGCCGCGGCCGATCTGCTGGCCTCGGCTGGTGTGGTCTCGCTGCAGCTGGAGATACCGCTGGAGACGGTCGCGACGGTCGTGGAGGTGGTCCGTACGGGGCGGGCCGGTGCCGGTGCCGGTACGGGCGACGGTGGTAGGGGCGAGAGCGGCCCGCGTATCGTCCTCAACCCCTCGCCGCCCGCCCCGCTCCCCGCCGAGGTGCTGGCCGCCTGCGATCCGCTCGTGGTCAACGAGCACGAGGCACGCTTCCTGCTGGGCGACGACCCGGCGGGCCGGGAGGAGGCCCCCGAAGCCTGGGCGGCCGCCCTGCTGGCGCGCGGCCCGCGCTCGGTGGTGATCACCCTGGGCGCCGCGGGCGCGCTCGTCGCCGACCGCGACCGTACGGCCCTGGTCCCCAGCCTCCCGGTCAAGGCGGTGGACACCACCGGCGCCGGGGACGCCTTCACCGGCGCGCTCGCCTGGCGCCTGGGCGTCGGCGACGACCTCGAGACGGCGGTCCGGTTCGCCGTACGGGTCGGCGCGGCCGCGGTGACCCGCGCCGGCGCGCAGGAGTCCTTCCCCACGGCCGAGGAGGTCGCAGCGCGATGAAACGATCCGGGATCTTCAACCGCCAACTGAGCGGGGCGATAGCCGAGTTGGGCCACACCGACACGGTGATGGTCTGCGACGCCGGACTCCCCATCCCCGCCGGCCCGGGCGGCCCGGCCGTGGTCGACCTCGCCCTCGTGGCGGGGGTGCCGTCCTTCGAGCAGGTGCTGACGGTGCTGCTCGACGAGCTGGTGGTCGAGGGGGCCACGGCGGCGCTGGAGGTACGGGAGCACAACCCGTCCGCGACCGCGCTGCTGGACGGCCTCTTCCCCGGGCCGGCGCTGGAGCTGGTGCCGCACGAGGATCTGAAGGCGCGGACGGCCACGGCGCGGCTGGTGGTACGGACGGGGGAGGCGCGGCCGTACGCGAATGTGCTGCTGAGGTGCGGCGTTCCGTTCTGATCGGCGGCCTGCTCGACGTACGGGCGGGCAGGGAGAAGCGGCGGACATATTTCGAGGGGCCCGGTCCATGGACCGGGCCCCTCGCTTCCCCCTCCGCAAGGCTTCCTCGTATTCCCCCCCCGGAACCCCTCCCCAGGAAGCCTGACGCCACATACGACCCGCGCGAAGCCGGAAGGGTTGCACGGTTTTCCGGAGTTATCAATCCGTGACGTCTCGTCAATCACACGATTCACGGCCGGGGTCCGCACACTGACCGGAACGACCCCCTCCAGTGACCGGAAACCGTCTATGACCTGGCCCGCAGGACAGCGCGCTGCGAATATTTCACCAGGTGGGGATTTCTTGCCCCGGGCCGCGAACCGGGCCGGGCGCGGCCCCTACATCCACGTCGGCCCGCCGGGACCCGACAGGCGACGGCCTACTGCTCCGCCACCGGCTTGCCGCCCTCGAGGAGCGTCTTCAGGGCCGAGAGGATCATCACCCAGCCGCCGCTCACGCCCTCCAGCATCTTGCTGTCCGGGCTGTCGAACCCGTCGTGCGTGATGGTCAGCTTCACACCCATCTCCGGCACCTCCGCCGGCTCGATGTCGAAGGCGACCCTGGACTTCTCCTTGCGGGCCTCCTCATATTCCTCGTCCGAGCCGAACAGCTCCCGGTGCATCGGGAAGATCCGGTGCCAGCTGTACGCAAGCCGCTTGCCCGGCTCAGCCTCCAGCACCTGCTGGTCCAGGTCCTCGTAATCCCCGTCGGGGCCCATTTTCCACAGCACCGGCGACCCGACCTTCCAGTCGGACTTGGGCCCCCAGCCGCCGAAGTACCGCTGGGCGAACTCGGCGTCGATCAGCGCCTCGTACAGCCGCTCCGGCGTGGTCTGGATGTAAATCACGTAGACGAATTCAGGCTTGCTCACGGTCGTTCCTTCCAGGGTCCGCTTGAGATGGCCGAGGGCGCTCAGCCGCCCGCGCTCGTATTTGCCGATCCATCGATCCGATATCTCCTGGATGGGCACCGGATTCAGATAGTGCAGCTTCTCCCGCCCCCGCCGGACGGCCGTGACCAGGCCGGCCGCCTCCAACACCGCCAGATGCTTGCTCACGGCCTGCCGACTCATTTCCAGGCCCTCGCACAGCTCCCGCAGGGTCTGCCCGTTCCGCGTATGAAGCCGGTCCAGCAGACGCCTGCGACTGGCGTCGGCGAGCGCCCGGAACGCGTCGTCCATGTGGTCATCCCTCCGTCGACCCAGAATGGCAACCATCCGGTTGCCTGTCAACCCGCGGCGGATCCGTCCCGGACGTCCCGCACGACCGTCGCGCACCTCTCTGACCAGGCAGGACGGTACTGGACGGGGGCCGGACGGCAGCGGACTGTCCGGGACGCCGTCCATCCGTTGTTCCGCCCGGTCCGCGTTGGTAGGCATTGATTGCCGGCATTCACACGGCATCACGGTCTGCTCGATCTCGACGAGCTGGAAAACGGGGAGAAGAGAGTTGACGGCCATCAAGACAGCCATGAAAAGCGAGGGTGAAACGGCGGCCCTCTCGACCATCGACCGGGACCCACGGGCGGCGGAATCGCTCATGCTCTTCAGAGTTCTCGGCCCCATGAAAGTCCTCGGCGGAGACGAACCGTCCTCGCCACTCCGGCGAGCCATTCTCACCGCCCTTCTGCTCCGCACCGGACAGGCCATCACCATCGCCGAGTTCACCGAATTGCTGTGGGATGAGCCGCCCGCCTCCGCCGCGGCCAACATCCGCAGTCACCTCACGGCGCTGCGCCGCGACCTCGACGACATCGAACCGGGCCTGAGCCGACGGGTGCGGACCTGCCGCGGCAGCCTCAGCGGCTACGCGCTGGACGTCGCCCCCGAGGAATTCGACGTACCGATGTTCATGGTGTCCGCCCGGCACGGCCGCAACCTGCTGCTGCGCGGCGACGCGGACCGGGCGGTGGCCGCGCTGGAGAAGACGGTGGCGCTGTGGCGCGGCCCGTTCGGTCCGAGTCTGCCGCCGACCCGCTGGTTCGGCGCGCATGTCGCCGGGCTCAACAGCGCGCGCTTCGACGCATACCAGGACCTGTTCACCGCCGCCGTCCTGGCCGACCGCACCGAAACGCTCTCCTATCGGATCGAGAGCGCCATCGCCGAGGCGCCCTATCGGCAGCGCTTCTGGGAGCTGCTGTCCGCGGTGCACTGCATCAACGGCGATGCCGTCGGCGCCCTGGACGTCATCGGGCGGTGTCAACGCCTGTTCGCCGACGACCTGGGGCTCGATCTGCCGCCGAACGTCGCGGCGATGCGGACCGCGGCCCTGAACTGGGACCGCGCGGAAGCCCACCGCCTCGTGGCGATGCTGGCGCCGGCCGCCTGACGCCCCACATCGACCCCCGACGCCTGTGCGGGCCGTATGCACGGCCTGTGCGCAAACCCCGCTCTTCGCGATGCGGCCGGCCAACAACGGCCTCGCAGAATGAATTCACGGGCCGCCGGAAGAGCGGGGCGCTCGGCGCCCGTATCCAATCCGACGAAGGAGACGGAAAATGAATCCGGAATTCGAGGGAGACATTCCCCTCGCGGAAGAGCTCGCGGAGCAGGACTTCCACGACGTCGCACAGCACGGCGGCACCATGCTCCCCGACCCCCTCACCAGCATGTACCTCGGGGGAGGCAGGTACGGGTGGTTCTGCACCCTGACCAAGGAATGCCAGCCCAACTGCAACTGACGAACAACCAGAGAAAGGAATCGACATGGAGAAGGACACCGACATCCTCGGCGCATGGGACGAGGCCGAGCTCGTCGAACTGAGCGAGGCGGACACCCACGGAGGCACCGGACCCGTCTGCGTCTTCCTTGCCGTCACCAGCATCGCCGCCGGGGTCTCCGCGGCGGTCTGCCCCACCACCAAGTGCACCAGCAGGTGCTGAGCACAGGGCATCCGGTTCGGTGAGTACGTAGCGCATCGAGGCGGAATGGGGGCCCAGCGACAGGCCCCCAGTCCGCCCCCTCCGCCGAATTCCGGTACCTCCACGCGGATATGGAGTATGACGAGTCGTGAAAACCTCAGCCCCGTATTATCCGGAACTGAGCGAAGCTCAGATCACGGACGCCATCGCGCCGCTGGCGCAATTCGACGTACAGACCCTCGAAGTGCTCCGAGGCATAGAGAGTCCCCGTACCGCCGAGCCCCCGGCCACCCGCGTCGCGGTGGCACAGTGGTGCGAAGCACCAGAGAATTACCCGTTCCAGAGGATCATCAGAAACGCCGCCGCCTCACTCGCGGACCCCGACCCTGTCGCCCCGTTCGCGCCGCTGTTCGCCGATCCCCCGGCTGTGCTGCGGCAGTTGCTGCAACGAGCCGAGGCCCGGCTGCGTGCGGTGTACACCAGGCCGCTGGTCGCCGCCGTCAACCACGCGCGCCGGCAAGGTCGGCTCGTGGGCGCGGACCCTGCTCTGCGGTACCAGTACTTTGTCGACCAGTCGATCCGCGGTTCCTTCGAGGCATTCAGCGGACTGTCGTTTCCCGTGCTGCGCGATGTCACACGCGTCGTACTGGCCTACGAGGCGCACAACTTCCGGGAACTGTGCCTGCGGCTCTCGGCCGACCGGGACACCATCGCCGCCATCTTCGGCATTGACGCGGCGGACCAGGTCGTCTCTTGCGGGTTCGCCGACGGCGACGCCCACCACCAGGGCCGCAGCGTGTCCGTCCTGGAGTTCCGGTCCGGCAGGAAGCTGGCCTACAAGCCGCGCGACGTGTCCTGCGAGGCCGCGTACGCCGTCATCGCCCGCGAGGCCAACGACTGGCTGGGCACCTCCCTGGTCGCAGCCAAGGTCCTGGAGCGGGCGGGCTACGGATATGTGGAGTACGTGGCGGCGGAGGACGTCGCCGACATCTCCGCACAGTTCATGCAGGCCAGTGGCGAGCTCGCCGCCGTGATGTACCTGCTCAACGCACAGGACATGCACTTCGAGAACGTCGTGGCCACCCGCCGCGGCCCGGTGCCGATCGACCTGGAGACGATCCTCCAGCCCGTCCGGCTCCACCTCGGTACGCCCGAGGAGACACCGGACAATGCCCATCACCGGATCACCCAGTCGGTCTACGGCATCGGGATCCTGCCCCTGCTCATGGCCGGCCGGGACGAGGACTCCGGCTATCTCGACCTCGGCTTTCTCGGCGAGCAGGGAGGCGGCGAATCACCGTTCAAGTCCCTGCAGTTCGAAGCTCCGTTCACCGACCAGGTGCGACTGACGCTGAGCAGGCAAGCGGCGGAGGAACGGCAGACGGTCGTGGGGACGCTGAACCAGGACGAGGTCCACGCATTGGGCGAGCGGATGGCGGCCGGATTCACCCGGGTGTGCCGCACGGTGATGTCGGACAAGGAGCGCTGGACGGCTCTGGTGCGCAGGGCGGCCGCCGGCGTGCGCGTTCGCTACCTCCACAATCCGACGTCGGTGTACGCGCAGACACTGCGTACGTCGTCGAGTGCGCGGGCCATGAGTGACCCAGCGTCCTATCTGGCGGCGCTGAAGCGGGTGGCCATTCCCAGCGGATCCGCCGCGCGTGCGATCGTCCGCTCCGAGTTGCGGCAGCTCACGGGGCGCGACATCCCCTACTTCACCGTCGCCGCGGCGGACGTGGCCCTCATGGACGGCAAGGGCACCGAGGTCGGGGCGGCGCTGGCCACATCGCCACTCGATCTGGCCGCGGCGAAGGTCGCCGCCCTGACCGAGTTCGAGGTGAGCGACCAGCTGAGGCTCATTCACTCCGCCTTCTCCTGCCGCTTCCCCGACGACCATCTGACCTCGGCCGACAGCTTCGACCCCGCGCTGCCTGGCAGTACGGCAAGCGGACGGCCGACGGGTCGGCCGGGCGGCACGCTCGCCGGGGTCGTGACCCGGCTGTGCGACACCATGGTCTCCTCGGCCCTGCCCGACCGGTTCGCCGATCTGCCCTATACCTGGATCGGTCCGCTCGCCTCCGCGCAGACCAACCGGCCGTGGCCGCCCGCGGTGCTCGGATACGACCTGTACACGGGGAGGGTCGGCCCCGCGCTGGCCCTGGCGGCGGCCGGCCGTGTCCTGGACGACTCCACCTACCGCGACCTGGCCACGCAGATATTCTCGGCCATCGCGGAAGGCCTGGCCGATACCCCGTCCGGTCCCCCATCCGAGACGCCGTCCGAGACATCGGCCACCCGGCAGACGGCCCCCTTCTCCGCGTATTCCGGATCGGCCGGCACGCTGTACGCGCTGGCGGCGGCGGGCAGGCTGCTCGAACAGCCCGATTGGGTCCGCGCCGCGCAGCAGGCGGTGCCCGAGGTGCTCGACCTCGTGGGCGCCCGCCCTGCCTCCGACCGGCCCCTGGACATGATCAGCGGGCTGGCGGGCGTCGTGTCCTGCGTAACGACGATCGGCGGACCGCACGCCGACGAGTCGGCCGCCGCGCTGACGGCCATGCTCACGGACGCCTTGAGGCGGGGCACCCCGCGGCCGGACAACCACCACCCCGTACTCGACCAATCCGGCTTCGGACACGGGGTCAGCGGTGTCATCCACGGGCTGAGCCGGGCCTACCCGCGCCTGCCCGAGCAGCAGCGAGGAGCTGTCGAGGCCACGCTGTCCCGCCTGATCGGACGGCTGCGCGACTTCTACGCCCCTCGTGAGGGCGACTGGTACTCCAACGTGGCCACCCCCTGGTCCTTCCCGACCGGCTGGTGCCATGGCTCGGCCGGCATCGCGCTCGCCCTCACGGCGTACGGCGCGTTGACAGGCGACGAGTCGGTGGAGCGCCTGCGGAAGGTGGCCGTGGGCAACATGCTCCGCCGTGGCTTCGGCCGCAATCTGACCTGGTGCCACGGCGATCTCGGCAACCACGACATCCTCTCCGCCGTGGCGAGCACAGAGGAATCGCTGCGCGCCGCGGTCGCGGACATCGAGCGGACCTGGCTGGGCCCCGAGGTGTTCGCCCGCAAGGCCGCGGACACGCGGAGCCGGTACGCGCACACCAACAGCCTTCTCGTCGGGACCGCCGGGATGGTGATCCATCTCGTCAACCGCATCGATCCGTCGGTTCGCGTGTCCCCCGTCGATCTGAGTACGGAGGGCCGATGACATGACGTGGAACACCATCGTCCGCCGGTCCGGCCCGGCCCGGCGGGTACCGACGATCACACAGGTGGCCCAGACCGAATGCGGCCTGTGCTGCTGCGTCGCGGTCCTGCGCTACCACGGGCGCGCGGAGGAGATATCCGGCGCGCGGCAGGAAATGGAGGCCGGCCGGGACGGCCTCAGCGCCACCCAGCTGGCCCGCTTCCTGCGGGAGCGCGGCATGGACGCGAAGCTCTTCCGCGTCAAGAACGTGTCGGCCCTCGCGAAGTTCACATCGCCGGTGATCCTCTACTGGGAGGATCACCACTTCGTGGTCCTCGAGCGGTTCGACGGCCGCAGAGCGGTCATCATGGACCCGTCGCTCGGGCGGCGGCGCCTCAGCGGGAAGGAACTGGAGGCCGGCTTCAGCGGTATCGCGGTGTCCGCCGAGCCCGGTCCCGATTTCGAACCGACGCCGCGGAAGTTCATGGCGGAGTGGCGCGGTGTCTCGCTCTTCGCGCAGGGTTCGCGCAGGCGCATCGCGCTGGTGGGGCTCCTGTCGCTCGGTGGATACGCGGGAACCCTCGGCATACCGATGCTGACGGAATGGGCGGTCGACCGGTACGCCCGCTGGGGAGGCCTGGACGACCTCGCCACGGTCCTTTCGGTCATCGTCGCCGTGGCCGTCGGGTATTTCGCGCTGTATCTGCTCAGAGTCGCCGTTCTCTCGTCCGTGGTGGCGATGATGGGCGAGCATCTGATGGTCCAGACGTTCTCCAAGCTGCTCTCCCTTCCGTACAAGTTCTTCACGACGCGACAACCCGGCGAGCTTCTGTTCCGGCTCAACAGCGTGAATGTGATCAGAGATCTGCTGTCCTCACGCGTGGCCCAGGGCGTACTGGACGTCGGCACGCTGGTGTGCGTCAGCGGCTATCTGCTGATCGCCGAATGGCGCCTCGGCCTGGTAGCGGCGGGACTGTCCCTGGTCAATGCCCTGTATCTGATGAAGACCCGGGTCCGGGTGCTGGAGTCCGTGGACACGGAGATGACCCAGCTGAGCAAGAGCCAGTCGGCCCAGCTGGACGCGATCGTCTCGGTGCCCACCATCAAAATGGGCGGTTACGCCGCCGAGTTCCTGGCCGGCTGGAGCAAGGTCTATTCCTCGTCCCTCCAGGCGATGAAGGACCGCATGCGTCTGCAACAGGGCCGGATCTCGGGCCTGACCTCCACCACCCAGATGTTCGGCCCGCTGATCCTGCTGCTGTCGAGCCTGTACCTCGTCGGCCACGGGCAGATCTCCCTGGGCCAGGCCATGGCGGTGCAGACGGTGTCCGGCACCTACTTCGCGCTGTCGACCTCGGTGTTCCAGACCTGCACCGAGTTCGCCGAGGCGTCCCGCTACATGGCGCGGCTCAACGACATCGCCGAGACGCCCTCGGAGGATCGCGGCGGCGACCTCAAGCGGCTGCCCTCGACTTCCATCCGCCTGACCGACATCGGCTTCCAGTACACGCGCCACAGCGACCCGGTCCTGAGCGATGTCTCGATCGACATTCCGGCCGGGGCCAAGGTCGCCCTCGTCGGCCCCTCGGGATCCGGCAAGAGCACGCTGGGGCGGATCATCTGCGGGCTTTACGAACCGACGCGGGGCACCATCGAGTTCGGCGGGCGGGACATGAGCGAATACGACAAGGATTCGCTGCGCCGCTCCATCGGATACATCCCCCAGGAAGTGCATCTGCACAATCGCTCGATCCTGGAGAATCTGACGATGGGACAGGACATCCCCGAGGAACAAGTGCGGGAATTCTGCGAGAGCGTCGGAATCCTCGACTTCCTCGAGGACCTTCCCATGGGGCTCAACACGCTGATCTCGGAAATGGGCGCGAACTTCTCCGGCGGTCAGCGGCAGCGGCTCGCCATCGTACGGACCCTGCTCCAGCGGCCCGCGATCCTGGTGCTCGACGAGGCGACGGCCTCGCTGGACACCATCAACGAGCGACGCGTCACGGACATCATCCAGGACATAGGCGCGACGCAGATCATCATCGCCCACCGGCTGGCGACCATCAAAGCGGCCGACCGCATTTACGTGCTCGACCGCGGACGCGTCATCGAACAGGGCACACACGAGGAATTGCTGAACGGAGGACCGGTCTATATGAATCTCTACGCGGAAAGTGACCCCGATGTCCTGATATCGGGGCGGGAAGTATCGGGTCCGGAAAGCATGACCGGCCCGGAGGGCCCCATCCCCGACCCGGACGTCTCGATCCCCGCCTTCCTCCCGTTCTATCAGCACCTCGTGCCCAGGAGCTCCGTTGTCGCGGCGCTGCGCGAGGTCATGACCCCGGTCACCCGCCCCGAACGGCGCGAGGCGGCAGTGGACACCATCTGGGGGGAGCTGCTGACGGCTGTCGAGGGCCACTCCTTCCGTACGCTGATCGGCGAGTTCCACACCTTCCGCGAGGGCCTTGGGCTGCCCATGACGGCCGACGTCGACGAGGCACTGCAGCGGTTCCGCAGGCATCTCGGCGCACCCGGCACCTGCCGGCGCATCGCCGACGCCTACCCGGTGCTGCGGCAGCGGCTGGCGACTCTGGCGGACAACTCCCTGGACGCGTACACCGATATGTTCGCCGCCTACATGGCGGACCAGGAGGCGCTGCGGGCCGACTGCCTGACTCCCCGTACGGCGGCGACCGGCGAGCTGATCGAGGACATCTTCCTCACCGGGTCCGACCCGCACAACGACAACCGCCAGGTGATCGGGGTACGGCTGACCAGCGGCACGCGGCTGATCTTCAAGCCGCGCGCCCTGGCGACGGACGGATTCGTACGGGACCTGTACACCGCCGCCGACCCCTACCTCACCTTCTCGCTGCGCGACTGCCTGCCCATGTCGGTGACGTCCGGCTCGCACGGCTGGCAGCAGTTCATCCCCGCGGAGCCGATGACCTCGTCCGATCAACCTGCCCGGTACTTCTACCGGTTCGGCGCGCTGTGCGCGATCCTCTCCGCCATCGGGGCATCCGACCTCCACGACGAGAATCTGCTGGCCCACGGCGAGAATCCGTGCGTGATCGACACCGAGACCATCCTTCGGCCGGACGCGAGCGGCGAGAGCAACACGCTTCCGCACTTGCTGATCAATCACATGAAGCTGTCGGTCGTCTCCACGATGCTCGTCCCCGCGAAGAGCCCGGCGTCCCCCGTCGACTTCCTCATGGCGGGGGTGGGCGTGGCCGGGGATCAGCCCTCCAAGATGACCAAGACGGTGGTCCACGACATCGGCACCGACGGCATGTCCGTCGGGCGGGACCCCATCACCTACCGGCAGGACGCCAATCTGCCACGGCTGGGGGACGCGCCGCTGTCCGCGACCGACTACTTCTCCGATGTGCTGGCCGGCTACACCGACGCCCTCGAGTTCGTGCGCGGCGGTGCGATCCCGGCGCTCCTCGACGCCCATCGGGACATGCCCGTCCGGTATGTGCTGCGGGCGACGCTGGTCTACAGCCGGTTCATGGACGCCTCGACGCACCCCTCCTACCTCGCCCGGCCGGAGGAGGCCGAGCGGCTGTTCGGATTGCTCGGGAATTCCGGCCAGTTCACGCCCGAGTTGGCCGGCCGCGTGGGCGCCGAGGAGCGCGCCGGTATGCACACGGGGAACGTGCCCTACTTCAGCTCGCGGGCGGACTCCACCGACCTGGCGACGTCACGGGTGCGCTTCCCGGAGGTGTTCCAGACCTCGTCGGTGGACCACGCCCGGCGTGGCGTCACCCTCAACGCCGCCCGGCCGGACGGCTACCACCACTATCTGCTCGAGGAGTGCTTCGGCGAGGTGTTCGGCGAGGACAGCCCGGCCGGGCTGTCCCGGCACAGCGTGTTCGCGGCACCCCTGCGGCACGCCCGTCCGGGCACGTGGTGGCCGGAGATCGCGCGTCGGATCGCCGACCTCGGCGTGACCCTCCACACGCCGGACGGCCCGCGGACCGGCTGGCTGGGCGGCATCGGCCCCGGACGGCTCGCGGCGACCATCACCCCGGGCAACTTCGTCTCGTTCCACGACATGGGCGGCATCGTCGCCTTCCTCAACCGGGCGACCACCCTGGACGACGGCTTCCGGACCATTCACCACCGCGCCGACCAGGGACTCGACGAACTGCTCACGGAGTACGGCGAGATGCTGCGACAGACCCCGGAATCCGTGTTCACCGGCGCCTCCTCCCTGCTGCTCACCCGCCCGCAGGCGGCGCCGACCGACTGGCTCGGCCCCGTCCTCGACAAGATCGACGCGCGGTCCGCGTCCAACGACGTCGAAACCGACCTCAGCAACGGCCCGGCCGGTCTGCTGATGGTCCTGCTGTCCCGTCTGGAGGCCGGCGACGACCCGGCCGCCCTGGGCGGCGAAGACCGGCTCGCGCGCCTGCGCGATCTGGTCCTCGGCCACCTCCAGGCCCCCAGGACCGCACCCTGGTTCGACCTGGCGCACGGCGAGCTGGGGCTCCAGTGGGCCCGCGCCCGTATCGGAAGGGTCCTCGGCGACGAGGCGCCGGCCCGGGAGTCCGCGGACTGGCTGACCGCACGGACCGGGTCCGGTACGGGAACGTCGCTCGCGGGGTGGTGCAACGGCGCGGCCGGTCTGCTGCTGGCCTCCGCCGAGATCCTGTTCTCCGCCGGCCGGGCGGACGAACTCTCCGGCCGTCGGCTGACGACCCTGGTCGACGCGGCGACACGGCTGCCCGCCCGTCGCCCGGTCGACCTGTCCGTCTGCCACGGCAGCAGCGGCGTCGTCCAGTCGCTGATCGCCACGGGGCGCGTGCTCGGCGACGACTCGCTGCTGACCCGAGCGCGCGAATACCAGGAGCTCGTCCTGACCAGGGCCCGCGAAAACGGGTTCTACACGGGGTCGCCCGGCCGGACCTCGCTGCTCGGCTACATGCTCGGCTGGGCCGGCATCGGCGACACCGACGCCCTGCTGCATGCCGCGGAGCAGAACCACGACGACGGCTTCTTCCGCGTCCCGGTGGCGATGACCTCGGAATTCGCGCGGCCGGGCCAGCCGGTGGGGTGAGTACGGGACAGCGACACGCCGTCGTCACGGCGTGTGGGTGTCACACAAAGACCCCAGAAATAATTTGGCGTGCGC
>NZ_JBSFMM010000086.1:0-45030 GCF_053599555.1 Streptomyces sp. NPDC000941 | reverse complement strand
GGTGCTCGCCGTCGCCGCGGCCGCCACGGGCACCGCGCTGATCCTCCGGTCGCGCGACGGCGACGGGGACGCGACCGCCACCCCCGAACTCTCCTGGACCACGGACCTCCCGCAGCCCGGTATGTCCCTCCTCGCGGTGACACCGTCCACCCTGCTGTGCGCCGGGGAGACCTCGGGGGTCTGCGTCGACCGGGCCACCGGCAAGCACTTGTGGCAGGACCTCAGCGGCCAGAACACCGACGCCATCGCCGACAACAAGCGCGTCTACACCGTACGCACCGACGGCAAGGTCCACGCGTTCGACAGCCGCTCCGGGAAGGAGCTGTGGACCGCGTCCCCGGCCGGGGCCGGCGCGCCGGAGATCGAGTTCGCGAACAGCTCGCTGCTCGTGACCAGAAGCGACGGGCGCCTCCAGGGCATCGACGCGTCTTCCGGTGCGGTGCGGTGGCAGACCCCGGACATGGGCGGACCCACGGTCGTCGGCACCACCCGGGCGGACCAACTGATCGTCTGGGGCCGCGAGTCGAACACGTCCACGACCGCGATCCTCAACGGATACACCGCCATCGCGTCGGACACGGGCGACCGCCTGTGGTCCAAGGACCTCGTCGCCCTCTGTACGCCGTCCGAGGGCGAGGTGCTCTACGCCATCGACGGCGATATGCGGCTGCTCGCCCTCAAGCCGGCCGACGGCGACACACTCTGGAGCAAACCCACAAGTCTCCCACCGACGAACAGTACGATCCTCGGCTGGCAAGGATCCCTGGAGCTGCGCCAGGGGACCCTGTTCTGCTACCCGGCCACCGGAGCCGCCGGCGCGACCGGCGGGCTGCTCGCCGCCTTCGACCCGAAGACGGGCAAGACTCTGTGGAGCGTGCGGACCGCTGCCCGGGGGACGCGGGGCTACGACCGGTCCGGTGACACAGTCTGCTACCTCGACCAGGTCCTGCACGCGGTCGACGCCCGGACCGGGGCGAAGCGCTGGACGGCAGGCTCCGGCCTCGGCGAGCTGCAGTTCCTGGGCGCCGTACGCGACCTCTTCCTCCTCGCGGGAGAGAAAGGACTCTACGGCTTCGACGCCGGCACCGGCCGACAGGTCTGGCACCATCCCGTCAGCGGTGGCTCCGGCTCCTGGTCGGCGGTCCCCACCGGCGACCACGTGTTCGCCAGCTGGTCCGGCAAGCTCTTCTGCTTCTCGGTCTGACATAAGTGTTGACACATGGATTTCCGACGGCCGTTTGCCGCGCCGCATTGTTGGTAAGGGTGGTTCTCGGGGTGCGGCAGCGCGGTGGCGGCGGGTGACATGGCGCCGGCCCCGACGGGAGGGGGAGGGGTGCATCGCATCTGCCGGATGGTCTGCGACGGTGTGCGACCGGACGCGGTGGGCGTGTGACCGGCCGGTCGGCGCCCGCGGTGCTGGCGCCATCGCTGCGCGGGTGGCTCGGGCTGATCGCAACTCTCGCCGGGCTGGTGGTCGTCGTGCTCGGGGTCCTGTATGCCGGCGACAGCAAGCCCGGCGCGGTGGACGCGCGGATCGGGACGGCGCTGTACGGTGTCGGGCCGCCGTGGCATCACGTCGCTCTGGCCACGGACTTCTTGGGGGAGCCCGGGGGAGCGGCGGCGCTGGTCGTGGCCACCGTGACGGGCTGCCTGCTGCTTCGGTGTCCTCGCGCGGCGGTGCTCGTCGTTGCCGGTGTCGGCATGACCGTGGGGACGGCCACGGTGCTCAAGTCCCTGGTGGGTCGCACCATTCACGACGGGAACCTGTCCTACCCGAGCGGGCACACCGCCTTCCTCACCGCGCTCGCCCTCGTGGTGGCGCTGCTCGCGACCGGCCGGCTCGGCCTCGGCAGGACGGCCGGCACATTACTCGTGCTCGCCGCGGCGCTGGTTGCCGGCGCCGCCATGGGCTGGGCGCAGGTCGCCCTGGGCGCGCACTACCCGACCGACGTCCTCGGCGGCTGGTGCACCGCGCTGGCGGTGATACCGGCGGCCGCGTGGCTGGTCGACCGGACGGCTGACCGGCGCCTCGATCGGATGGCAGGTCGGACGGCCGGTCGGACGGCCGGTCGGGTGGCCGACGCCGGTCGGCGGGAGCGTCGCTGACGTCACGTCATATCAGGTATCACGCCAAGCGGCGGAATACGGGCTTCACCGGCCGTCCGCCCAGCCAGGGGGTGGGGTCAGCGGCGTCCAGTGCCTTCCGGTACACCGCACATGCCTGGGCCACCACGTCGACGGTGTGATCGATGTCGGCGTCGTCGAGCGCGCTGCTCACCACGAACGACGGGGCCAGCACCCCGCCCGCGAGGAGCCGGCGCAGGAACAGGGTGCGGTACCGCTGCGACGGCTGCCCGTTCTCGTCGAGGGTGGCGAAGACCAGGTTGCTGGCCCGGCCGCGGACGACGATGTGGTCGCCGACGCCCATGCCGGCCGCGGCCTCGCGGACACCGGCGGCCAGCCGCTCGCCGAGGGTGTGCAGCCGCGCGGTGACGCCCTCTTCGGCGTAGGTGGTGAGCACGGCCATCGCGGCGGCCAGGGAGTGCGTTTCCGCGCCGTGCGTGGTGGACAGCAGGAACACCCGGTCGCCGGAGTGACGCAGCCCGCCCAGCTCCATCAGATCGCGGCGCCCGGCCAGCGCGGAGACGGCGAATCCGTTGCCCAGCGCCTTGCCGAACGTGGAGAGGTCGGGGACGACGCCGTACAGGCCCTGGGCACCCGCCTCGGACCAGCGGAAGCCGGTGATCATCTCATCGAAGATCAGTACGCAGCCGTGCCGGTCGGCCAGCTCGCGCAGGCCGGCGAGGTAGCCGGGAGGCGGCTCGGTGTGGGTGGCGGGTTCGAGGATCAGGCAGGCGACCTCGCCCTGGTACCGGCTGAGCAGCTCCTCCGTGGCGGCCAGGTCCCCGTAAGGGAACGCCACGGTCAGCTCGTTGGTCGCCGCCGGAACACCGGCGGACATCGGTGTGGTGCCGATGAACCAGTCGTCGACGGAGAAGAACGGATGGTCGGCGCAGATGGCCACCCGCGGGCGCCCGGTGGCGGCGCGGGCGAGGCGCACCGCGGCGGTGGTGGCGTCGGAGCCGTTCTTCGCGAACTTCACCATCTCGGCGGTCGGCACCGTGGCCAGGAAGCGTTCCGCGGCCTCGACCTCCACGATGGACGGCCGGACGAAGTTGCTGCCGCGGTCGAGTTCCCGCCGCACCGCCTCGATCACGCGTGGGTGGGCGTGGCCGAGGCTGACCGACCGCAGGCCGGAGCCGTACTCGAGGTAGCGGTTGCCGTCGATGTCCCATACGTGGGCACCGCGGCCGTGGCTGATGACCGGGGCCAGATTTTCTGGGTACTGGTCGTCGCCCTTGGCGTAGGTGTGCGCGCCCCCGGGGATCATGGCGTGCAGCCGCTCGTTCGCCAGCCGCGACCGGGGCAGGAGGAACTCCTCGGTGTTTTTGGTGTTCTCGGTGGCCACGCCAACCTCAACTCTCTTTCTACTTCAGGGCCTCGGCGAGGCTCGGCGCCTCCCGGTCCCGCTGGGACATCGATGTGACCGGCAGCGGCCAGGGAATGGCGAGCTCCGGGTCGTCGAAGGCGATCGTCACGTCCTCGGCCGGATCGTGCGGGCGGTCGATCCGGTACGAGACGTCGGCGGTTTCGGTCAGCGCCTGGAAGCCGTGCGCGCACCCCGCCGGGATGTACAGGGCCACCTGCGTCTCGTCGGACAGCTCGAAGAAGGCCCGGTTGCGGTATGTCGGCGAGTCCGTCCGCAGGTCCACGACGACGTCGAAGATCCTCCCGTACGAGCACCGCACCAGCTTGGCCTCGCCGGCGCCGGAGCGCAGGTGCAGGCCGCGCAGTACGCCCCCGACCGAGCGGGACAGGCTGTCCTGAACGAAGGCGTCCGGGTCGAGACCCACCGAGCGGACCACGTCGGCGTCGAAGGTGCGGCAGAAGAAGCCGCGCTCGTCGGCGTACGGCGTCGGCTCGAACAGGTACGCGCCGGCGATCGCCAGGACTTCGGTCGCTTTCATGGAGACTCCTGCCGAGCGTGGGCGTGGGTGTGGTCGGCCGCCGGGAACAGGGTCGTGGTCAAGGCCGTGAACTGGTGGGCGAGTTGCTGCGCGGCGGCCCGGTTCCGCTCGGTGAGGGTCTGCCGTAGCTCCGCCGCATGCTTCTCCAGGTCCCGGAACTGTTCGAGCAGCCGGTCGGCGTCGACCTCGCGCGCCGGGTGGCAGTACGCGGCGAGGCCCATCCGCGCCATGAGCGCGTCGCTCTTCGCCGCATAGCTGAGGGCGAGCACCGGCGTACCGGTCTTCAGCGCGCAGATCAGGTTGTGGTAGCGGACCGCCACCACGGTGTCGGCGGCCGCCATCTCCTTCATCAGGTCGGCCAGTGAGGCCGGTTCGGCAGCGGTGACCAGCGGCGAGTCCACCGCGTCGAGGATCGCGGCGACCACCGACGCATCGCACTGGTCGCCGGTGAGCAGCCGGACCGGCCTGCCCTCCTCGACCAGCGTGCGGACGAACCGGATCGTCCCGTCGAGGTAGCGCCGGTATATCTCCTCGGCCCGGGCGCGGTCGTCGTTGCCCCCGTGGAAGTCCATGACGCCGAGGCAGACGGGACCCGGCGAGCCTGTGGGCGTGCTCGCCGGTGGTGTCGGCAGGGAGAACGCGAGGTCCGGGTAGACCTCGTCGCGCGCGGTGTCCACGCCCATCGCCCGCATCGCGTCGCGGGACTGGGCGTCCCGGTACGACCGGTACGTGGCCAGCCGCGCCGACCAGCGCACCAGGGCCCGGGTCGGCCGGTTGCGGATCTCGGCGGCGCCGACGCTGACCAGCGCGACCCGGGTGCGCAGCACCCGGCCACTCGCGCAGAGCAGGAACAGCGAGTACGGGAAGCCCCACGGCCGCAGCGGCAGCGTGGCCTCCAGGACGCCCATGCCTGGCACGATCACCACGTCGTGCCGGCGCACCCAGGCGGCGGTGCGGAAGACGTCGACGAGTTTGCCCAGACCCTTCGCCACGATCGCGCCCGCACGCGACGCGGTCCGGTACTCCGCGCGGTTCCAGTGCAGCCGCGTGGCGGGGATCCCGAACCGGGCCGTCACGGCCTCGGGCCCGCCGCACAGCGCGGACACGACCGCCTCCGGGTGCTCGGCGCGGAGATACCCGAGCACGGCCTCCAGCGACCCGTCGTTGCCGAGGTTGCCGGAGCCGAGCAGGCCGAACACTCCGACACGCACCGGGGTTTCCTTCGCGGGCGTCATGCTCGCCTCCCCTCGCGGCCGGCGACCAGGGCGTCGACGGAGACAGTGAGCCGGCCCGGGTCGACCGGGGCGCGGTCCTCGACCCGTTCGCCGGCGCCCGGCCGGGTCCGGCTGCTCATCCAGGCGGCCAGATGGCGGTAGCACGCGCGCCGGTCGGCCGGGGACAACGGCGCCCGCCGGATCGCCGCGACGAAGCCCCAGACGTACTCGGCGAGCAGCCGGGGCGTCGGGTGCAGCGGGCCCGCCCGGCGCGGGTCCAGGTTGACGCATCGGGAGCGCTTGGAAGGGTTCGCCCGCTCGGCGCGGGTGGGGTGGTCGCGGCGGAAGTACAGCAGCTCCGGCACCTGGTGGAAGGGGCCGTGCAGGGTGATCTCGGCGACGAACGTGCGGTCCGCGTGGTGGTAGCTGTCGAGCGGCTTCACCCGGCGCAGCGCGTCGGCCCGCAGCACTCCGTAGAAGTCGTCGCCACCCGGCTCGAACAGCAGACTGCGGAAGCGCTCCGGCGGGTGCGGGGAGTCGGTGGCGAGCCCGTACTCGTACGGGACCTTCACCTGACCGGCGCCGTCGATGACCGCCTGGCCGGTGTGCGCGAGGATCACGTCCGGCCGCTCGTCCAGGGCCTCCACGCAGCGCCGTAGCAGGTCCCGGGCGTACAGGTCGTCGTGCGAGGCCCACTTGAACAGCTCGCCGCGGCATTCGGCGAACACACGGTTGTGGTTCGGCGTGGCGCCGATGTTCCGGGGCAGCCGGAGGTAGCGGATGCGTGAGTCCTGCGCCGCGTACCGGCGGCAGATGTCCTGGGTCGCGTCGGTCGAGGCGTTGTCGGAGATGACCAGCTCGAAGTCCTCGTACGTCTGGCCGAGCAGGGCGTCGAGCGACTCGGCGAGGTACTCCTCGCCGTTGTACACGGGCAGGCCGATGCTCAGCCTGGGTCGGTCGGTCATGAGGTCCTCTCTCCGGGGACGGGGTTGTGGTGGTGCTCGCGCAGGGCGGACCGCAGCTGCAGCCACCACACGGCCGAGCTGCTGACGGTGGCGGCGGCGACGCCCCAGGCCGAGCCGACCGTGCCGGCGACGGCCGCGCCGCCGAGCCCGCCGCCGACGTAACAGGCGGAGGCGAACAGCTGGCAGCGCAGGCTGCGCCGGGCCGCGCCGAGCGCGCGCAGCCCGGCCGCCGCGCCGGTGCCCAGGCCCGCGCCCGCGACGCCGAAGGTGATCGGCACGATGAGCTCCGCGGCGGAGTGCCAGACGCCGCCGAGTACGAGCTCGCCGAGCCGGTCCGGCACCAGTAGCAGCGGCGCGCCCCAGAGCAGCGCTGCGGCGGCCTGCCCGCCGCCCAGCAGGAGACAGAACGTGCCGAGGCGGTGCGGGGCCTGCCGCAGCACCCGCGCCGCCTCCGGGACGGTGACCAGGGACAGCCCCATCAGTACGGCGAGGAACGGGCCCATCAGGAGCTCGGCGCCGCGCACCGCACCCACCGCGCCGAGCCCGACGATCGCGCCGAGCCCGTACGCCCGCAGCTGGCTCGCGCCGCTGAGGCTGACGTTCTCGACCAGGTACCGGTAGCCGAGATCGCGCTGCGCGCGGAGCCACCCGCGCGCCCCGGCCATCCGGGGCCGGATGCCGGACTGGAGGCAGCCGTACGCCGCGGCCACCGCGGCGGACGCGCCCCAGGCGAGCACAAAAGCGGCCACGCTGCCCACGCGGGCGGCCACCACCATGGCCGGGACGAGCGCGACGCCCCACACGAGGTCGTTGACGAACGCCTTCCGCCCGGTGCCGGCGGCGAAGAACGCGAACCGCCAGGCGTCCTGCAGCAGCAGCGCCGGCAGCATGACGCCGAGGACGGCGAACGCGGTCCCCACGCTGCCGCCGAGGGCGAGCCCGACCACCAGACACGCCGCGCCGAGGGCGGTCCCGACGCCGAGCGCGGTACCCGACGACCGGGCCACCGCCCCGCGCCAGGACGTGTCCGGCACGCCGCTGAAGCGCACCACGAGCGGGTCGGTGGCCAGCCCGCGGGAGACGTTGAGCACCACGCCGTAGGTCACCCAGGCCAGGCTGAACACGCCGAACGCGGCAGGCCCCAGCGAGCGTGCCACGTAGACCCCCACCGCGAAGTTGCTCAGGCTGGAGGCCGCCTGGTCGGCCAGTCCCCAGGACAGCCGGCCGACCATGGCCCGCTTGGCGGTCGGGGCCGCCGATGCCGTCGCCTTCTCCCGCTCGGTGGTCATCGGCGTCATGCCTTGATCAGCCCGGCGCCGTGCAGGGCGCCGGCCGCGGCGGCGACGGTGTCGAACGGCAGCCCGGACCGCTCGGCCACGTCCAGCAGACCGTGCTCGCCGTCGGAGAGGCTGAGCACCCAGAGCATGGCCATCTGGGCCTGCTTCGCGTCGCTGCGGCCGCCGAGCGAGTCGTACAACCCACGCCGGCCCAGCTGCGGCTCGCCGTAGGGGCTGAGGTTGACGTACCGCCGGTTGCGGTCGAGGACGGCGAATGCCTCGCGGCAGACGGCGAGCGTGTCCGCCATCGCCTCCGGGGAGACGAAGTCCAGGTTGTCCGCCGAGGTGTGGTACTCGGGGTAGTCGGCGTACGGGGTCCGGCTGAGCGAGCCCACGCCGAGATCGAATCCGGGCGAGCAGAACTGCCGCTCGTCATAGCCGTACGGAGTGAACTCGTTGACCTGGTGCGGGCGTTCGGATGCGGCCAGCACGTGCCGCATCACCCGGTCGATCTCCGCGTCGCCGCGCCTGCTCTGCTTGTACGTCAGTTGGCCCCGGTCGCCGGCGCAGGCCAGCACCAGCCCGTGCTTGATCCGGGCCACCCGCTCCGCGTTGCGGGCCAGCCAGGTGATCGCCCCGATGGTGCCGGGCGCGAAGATGAACCGGTAGGTGTAGTACGGGGTTTGCTCGGCCAGCGCCCGGGCCAGGAACGTCGCCACCGCGATGCCGGCCAGGTTGTCGTTGGCCAGCGACGGGTGGCAGACGTGGCAGGAGACGATCACCTCGTCGGCGATCTGCCCGGGGACCATGTGCTCGGCGTAGGTGAGGTGGCCGTCGGCGAGAGTGGAGTCGATGCGCACCTCGTAGTCGCCGTCCGGCAGCGCGTCCAAGGTGTCCTGGGCCAGGCAGAACCCCCACTCCGGCTGGTAGTAGCTGGTGCGGTACGGCACCCAGCTCGGGTGGTCCGGCAGGGTGTGCAGATGCGCGCGCAGCTCGGCCAGCGGCATGGTCGCCGACACCGGCACGCTGTAGCCGAGCACGTGCAGGCTGGACGCGGCGAAGTCGACGACCCGGTTGCCGGCGGTGTCGGCGATGTACGCGTCCCGGATGTTCCACTCCTGTGGCACCGTCCAGTCGAGCACCTGAGTCCCGGTCGACACCTCGTGCACCCGCAGTGGGACGTACTCGCCGACGATCTCCAGGGTGGCGCGCACACCATCGCCGGTGATGCTTCGGCACAGCGGGTACAACCGCTCCACCAGCGCGTGCATCTGTTCGCCGGCCGTGGTCATCGGCGCCACCGCAGGGTGTCGTCGACGGCGCCCGCGTCGGACGCCGCGCGCAGCACGGCCAGCCGGGTGAAGCGTTGTTCGAAGTCCTCCCGGGTCAGCCCGTGTTTCCGGTAGGCGTCGGCGAGTTCGAGCGCGCCCTGCTTCACCGTCCACTCGCATTCGAAGCCGGGCACCGCGGCGCGGAACCGGGAGAAGTCCACCCGGTACGACCGCGGATCGGCACCGGTCTCCCCGGTGATCACCACCTTGGAACCGGACACCGCCTCGGCGACCTGCCCGGCGATCTCGGCGACCGTAACGTTGTTGATCTCGCTGCCGATGTTGAACGCCCGGTCGTGCACCGCTTCCCGCGGTGCGATCAGCGCGGCCGCGAAGGCCCGGGCGATATCGGCGGCGTGCACCAGCGGGCGCCAGGGGGTGCCGTCGGAGAGCACCAGCACCTCGCCGGACAGGAGGGCGTGGCCCACCAGGTTGTTCAGCACGATGTCGGCGCGCAGCCGGGGTGAGTAGCCGAAGGCGGTGGCGTTGCGCATGAACACCGGGCTGAAGTCGCCGTCGGACAGCGCGTGCAGATCGTCCTCCACCCGTACCTTGGACTCCGCGTACGGCGTCACCGGGCGCAGCGGGGCGTCCTCGGCCACCAGGTCGTCACCGCCGGCGGCGCCGTAGACCGAGCAGGTCGACGCGTACAGGAAGCGCCGCACTCCGGCGTCGCGGGCCAGCCGGGCCAGCCGCACGGACGCATGGTGGTTGATGTCGTAGGTGAGATCCGGCGCCAGCGCTCCCAGCGGGTCGTTGGACAGCGCGGCCAGATGGATCACGGCGTCCACCCCGGCCACGTGTTCCGCCGTGACATCGCGCAGGTCCACCCGATGCCCCGCCGGGTCCGCGGGAGTCGGGCCCAGCACACAGGCGGCGAACAGGCCGGCGTCAAGGCCGACGACCTCGTGCCCGGCGGCGTTGAGTACCGGGGCCATCACGGTGCCCAGGTAGCCCTGGTGTCCGGTCAGCAGTACGCGCAAGGTTCATTCCCCCAGGTTGAGAGTGAGTTTGGTGACGGCGAACGCCTCGGCGTAGCGCGCGTGGCATTCGATGCCGCGGATCCGGGCAAGACCGAGGAAGGCCTCCCGGTCGTACCAGGGCCGGTGCCGCTGCGAGGGGTAGTGCTCCTGCAGCAGCCGTACCTTCTGTTCGGCGATCTCCGTCGACAGCGGCTGGTACGCCACCGGGCGGTCGAGATCGCCGTCCCACTTGGCGATCTCGTAGCCGAGGACCAGGTGGTCGCGGAACGCGGTGGGTATCAACTGGGCCAGGCCGCGGTGGTCCTGGTGCGCGTCATCGGTGCGCGGGGCCAGTACGAGCTCCGGCTCGGTCCGCACGCGCAGCTCCTCGACCGCGGACTTGGCCTCCTCCCAGTGCGCGGGCAGCCGGCCGTCCGGCAGCTTGTGCACGGTCAGCCGCAGGTCGGCGCCCGGGCAGAAGGCGGCGAGCGCGGCTCGCTCCTCCTGCTCCCGGTCGGTGCCGCCGCCGGAGAGCACCAGCGCGTCGACACGGATGCCCGGCCGCGCGAGGCACAGCGTCAGCAGTGTGCCGCCGGCGCCGATGGCTATGTCGTCGCAGTGCGCGCCCACCGCGACGATCCGGTCCAGGCGCCCGGCGCCGAGCCGGATCACGCCCGCGCTCCGGCGATGTCCCGTTCCCACACGGCCCACGGGCGGTCGCCCCGGGCGTAGGCGGCGTCGAGCGCCGCGCGCTCCTTCACGGTGTCGGTCGGCTTCCAGAAACCGCGGTGCCGGTGCGCCACCAGCCGGCCGCGCTTGGCCAGTTGGGCGCATCCGTCGGCGACCAGGTCCCCGTTCTCCGGGATGTGGTCGAAGACCTCCTGGCGGAGTACGAAGTAGCCGCCGTTCTCCCACAGCGGCAGTTCGCTCACCGGGGTGATGCCGCCCACCAGGCCGTCCTCGCCCAGGTCCACGCAGTGGAACGAGGACTGCGGCGGCACCACCATCATCGACGCACCGGCGTCGCGCCGGGCGAACCGGTCGATCATCTCCGGCAGCGGGGCGTCGGTGAGCACGTCGGCGTAGTTGGCGAGGAACATCTCGTCGCCGTCCAGGTGGTGCCGCACCCGGCGCAGCCGCTCCCCGATCGGCGACTCGGTGCCGGTCTGCACGAATGTGATCGTCCAGTCGGCTATGTCGGTGGACAGCAGCTCGGTCCGCCCGCCCCGCAGCACGAAGTCGTTGGACGTCGTCTCCTCGTAGTTGAGGAAGAAGTTCTTGATGTGGTGCGCCCCGTAGCCGAGGCACAGGATGAACTCCGTGTGCCCGAAGTGCGCGTAGTAGCGCATGACGTGCCAGATCAGCGGCCGCGGCCCGACCATCGCCATCGGCTTGGGCACGTCGTCTGCGGCACCGCTCCGCATCCGCATCCCGTAACCGCCGCAGAACAGAACGACCTTCATGCTGCTACCTCTTTCACGACGCGACCTCGACAATGCTCAGTTCCGGGATGGGAAAGACCAGCCGGCCGCCCCAGGCGTGCACGAAGGACAGCTGCTCGACCAGCTCGGCCCGCAGGTTCCACGGGAGGACGAGGACGTAGTCCGGTCTGTCGGCGGCTATCTGCTCGGGCGGCAGGATCGGGATACGGGTGCCCGGGGTGAACCTGCCGTGCTTGTAGGGGTTGCGGTCGACCGTGTACGGGAGCAGGTCGGGCCGGATGCCGCAGTGGTTGAGCAGGGTGTTGCCCTTGCCCGGGGCGCCGTAGCCGACCACCGTCTCGCCGCGCTCGGCCGCCTCGACGAGGAACCGCAGCAGGTCCCGGCGCACCTTGGCCACCCGAGCGGAGAACTCGGCGTACCCGGACAGCTCCTGCAGCCCGGCGGCCTTCTCCCGGGCCAGCACGTCGGCCACTTTTCCCCGAGCTCTCGGCTTCGCTCGAGCAGGGGAGACCCCATCACTCGGCTCGTCGGCCACCTCGGCCGGCCGGGCCCACAGCCGGATGGATCCGCCGTGCGTGGGCAGCAGCTCGACGTCCACGAGCGAGAGTCCGCCGCTCGCCAGCGCCCGGATCGCGGAGGCGACCGTGTAGTACTGGAAGTGCTCGTGGTAGATCGTGTCGTACTGGTTCTCCTCGATCAGGGTCAGCAGATGCTGCACCTCGATGGAGACCCAGCCGTCGTCGGCGACCAGGGCGCGCAGCCCCCGGGTGAACCCGACCACGTCGGGGATGTGTGCGTACACGTTGTTGGCCACGACCAGGTCCGCCGGGCCGTGTTCGGCGCGGACGGCCGAGCCGGTGTCCGGGGACAGGAACTCCGTGAGCGTCGGCACACCAACGTCCCGCGCCGCGGCGCCGACGTTCACCGACGGCTCGATGCCCAGGCAGCGGATCCCGCGGTCCACCACGTGCCTCAGCAGGTACCCGTCGTTGCTCGCGACCTCGACCACGAAGGCGTCGGGGCCGAGACCCACCCGCTGTACGGCGTCGGCGACGTATGTGCGCGCGTGCTCCACCCAGGAGGTCGAGTACGAGGAGAAGTACGCGTACTCGCTGAACGTCTCCTCCGGCGTGATCAGCGGCGGGATCTGCGCGAGCCAGCAGTCGGTGCAGACCCGCAGGTGCAGCGGGTACGCGGGCTCCGGCTTGTCCAGTTGGTCCGCGGCGAGAAAGCTCTCACACGGTGGCGTCGCCCCGAGATCGACGACGCTCGCCATCGCTTCCGAGCCGCAGAGTCGGCATCGTGTCATCTATTGCCCCCCATTGATTCCGTCCGACCCGCGATCGCGGTGCGGTACCCCTCCACCAGGCGCTCAAGACCGACGGCCGGGCTGAAGCCCTGCTCGTAACGGCGCCGGGCCGCCTGCCCCATCTCCCGGTTGCGGTCCGGTCCGGCCGTGATCCGGCGCAGGCAGGACGCGAGCGAGGCGGGCTCGCCCGGCCGGTGCAGCAGCCCGGTCACCCCGTCCTCGACGAGTTCGACGAAGGCGCCGTGACCGGCCGCGACGGCCGGGACCCCCGCCGCCATCGCCTCCACGACCACCAGGCCGAACGCCTCCAGCCACGTCGAGGGAGCCACCACGGCGACCGACCGCGCGATGGCCTGCCGGCACTGGGCCGTGTCGTACAGGCCGACGTACCGCACGTCGTCCCGGCCCGCCGCCCAGGCGGTCACCTCTCGCTCCAGCGGCCCCGCTCCGGCGACCACGAGCGGCACCCCCACACCGCCGCTCGCCGCGATCTCGTCCCACGCGGCCATCAGCAGCCGTACGCCCTTGGCCTCCGCGAGCCGGCCGAGATAGAGCAGATGCTCGCCGGCGCCCGCCCGGCGGGCGGCAGGGTCGGGCACGAAGTTGTGCTTCACCGCCAGCCGCTCGGCCGGCATACCGGCCCGCACCAGGACGTCGCGCTGCGCCGCGGAGATGCAGAAGAACCGCTCCACGCCGGACCACCACCGCCGCCGGTTGACCGACAGGCTGACCGCGAGCGGCACCGTCGCCAGCCGGGAGCCCCGGTAGCAGCCGTGCCTGACGGCGGGCAGCGGCGCCGACCCGACGCACTCGGCGCACGGCCGGCCGTCCCGCTGCAGTGTGCCGGGCGGGCAGACCTGCGTGTAGTTGTGCAGCGTGGCGACGGCGGGCACACCGGCGTCGGCGCAGGCGGCCAGCACCGCTGGCGACAGGAGCGGGAAGACGTTGTGGACGTGCACCACGTCCGGCCGCTCGGTGCGCAGCCGGTCGGCGAGCCCCCTGCGGACCGCCGGGTTCCACGGCACCAGCAGCGGTACGGCGGCCTTGCCCAGCAGGGAACGGGCGGCGATCTCGTCGCTGCGCCGCTCGAACACCTCGACCCGGTGGCCGGCCGCGCGCAGCAGCTCCACCTCCTGGTCGACGACCTTGTTCTCCCCGCTCGGCTGCGCCGAGGCGTAGCGGTTGTGCACTACGAGGACGTGCATGCCGTGCATGATCAGGTCACCTCCGATCTCCGGGCCCATCGCGGGACGCGTCGTCGAGGAACTTCGGGCGTCGGGACGGGCGTGGCCGGGGCAGGTGCCGCCAGCAGCGAGGCGGCCCCGGCCAGATGCAGCAGATACGGCGAGGCGTCGCCAAGACCGGCCTCGGTGTACGACGCGATCGCGCAGTAGCTGATCAGGAAGATCGCGCAGGCCCGCTGCAGCGACGGTGGCCGCAGTAACGCGACGCCACCCAGCACGATGATGATCGCCGCCACGAGGACGACACCGAGCAGACCCTGCTCGTTGTAGACGGCCAGCCAGCTGTTGTCGATCGGCAGCCCGCCGAACGACTTGTCGCCCAGGCCCACGCCGAACACCTGCTCCACGGTCGTCCGGGGCGCTGCCAGCAGGGCGTCCCAGACCTTGGCCCGACCGGTGAGGCTGGAGAAGTTCTCCTTGCTCTGCCCGCGCAGGAACCACGCCTGCAGCGCGGAGCCGAGCGCCACCGCGGCCACCGCGGCGCACAGCACCGCCCGGGTGAAGAACCGGCGGGCGGCGGCGCTGGTCAGGACGAGCGAGCCGATCGCCAACGCCAGCCCGATGAACAGGCCGAGCGTGGCCGTCCGGGTATGAGTCAACGCGAGCAGGACGAGTGACGGCACGATGACCAGCGCCGCGCTCGCCCTGTCGGTCCGGCGGCCCAGTACGAGCAGCACGGTGAGCCCGATGATCACCGCGGCGTACTGTCCGATCTGCGGCGGCGTGAGCGGCCACAACGCGCCGACCAGCCGCCCGCCGTAGAGGTCGGGCATGGCCGCGCCCGGCGAGACGACCAGACCGGCGGCCACCGAGCCGAGCACCGCGAAGTACATCCGGATGTGGTGCCGCACGAACGTCAGACCGCCGTCCCACCAGCGGCTGAGCAGCCACAGCGTGCCGACGAAGAGAGCCAGCCGGGCGCACCGGAACAGCGCGCCGAACCCGGACTCCAGGTGCGCACTGGAGATCACGCTCGGCACCAGCAGCAGGGTGAGCAGGAACAGGAAGGCGCTGGCCCGGATGCGCAGCCGGAGATTGAGTACGAGCGCCAGCGCGAACGCGGTGACCAGCGCGCCCATGGTGACCAACTGGATGAGGGAGCGGGGCAGCGGGACGATGGTCTTCGCCCCGGCGGAGCCGAGCGTGTTGAGGATCAGCAGCCCCCAGACCGTCCCGACGATCCTCGACGTGTGAGACGTGTGGGACGTGTGGTCGGTGCTCATCTCAACCACCGTCCCGTGCGCGGAAGGTGCTGCCCGCGTCCTGCCGGTACGGCGTGCTCTGCCACTGCCAGGAGTCGAGTGTCCGGCTCGGGTCGTGGGCGACGAACTTCCATGGCCCGAGGTAGACGTTGTCGTGCCAGCGGTTGTGCTGCTTGCGGGTGATCGCCTCGGCCACCCGCTCGCCCTGGTACGGCGACCAGTCCGGATAGGTGCCGTAGTTGGCCAGCACCGCCATCCGGTCGCAGTTCACCGTGCAGTCGACGACCGATTCGTCCAGCACGAAGCGGTTGCCGTGGATGTCCACCCGCTGGGTCTTCCACCGGCAGTCGGCGTAGAGCGGTGCGGTGGCGATCGCCGGCTGTGCGCAGCGGTCGGTGTTCTTCACCAGCAACGTGCAGTCACCGGAGGAGGTGTTGGCCGGGCTGTTGCAGAACCGGTCGGCGTTTTCCCACAGGGTGATCCCTGACCAGTTGTTCTCCAGCACGTTCCGGTAGATCTCGATCTTGTCCGTACGGGCCCGGATCCGTGGTTCGCCGCCGGACTCGGACAGGTAGATGGTCGGATACGGGAAGTTGTCGCCCCGGTCGGCGTACCTGCGGCCCTCGACCCAGTTGTTCCGCCGGATCGTGTTCTTCCGGATGACCGCGTTGTAGCTGGTCTCGTAGATCAGCGCGGCACCGTCGTTGGCCTCGAGCACGTTGTTCTCGATGCGGAAGTCGTTGTTGTTGGTGTCCGCCCACAACCCGGCTCCGCGGTTGTCGTGCACCCAGTTGCCGCGTATGTCGGCGCCGTTGACGGCCCAGAACTTGACGCCTCCGGTGCAGCCGCAGCCCGGCCGCCGCCGCTCCCAGTCGTCCCTGTTGTTGCCCACGATCTCGTTGCCCTCGACCACCAGACCGCTGATCCGGCCGGTGGCCTTGTACGCGTTCATGCCGTACTGACCGTTGCCGCGCAGGCAGCTGGCGCGGACCCGCTGGCGGGCACCGGCCATCAGCCCGGCGCCGGAGTTGTTCTGGATCGTCGCGTGCTCGATCAGCCACCCGTCGGCCGAGTCATGGTTGACCACGCCCTCGTCATGCGGCGCGACGAAATCCTGCACGGTCAGGTAGCGGATGGTGACGTTGCGGGCGGTGCCCCCGAACGCGTACTGGTTGGTCTTCCGGCCGTCGAGCACCGCGCCCGGCGCGCCGAGGTAGCTGTCCCCCTCCTTGGGGATGACCTGGGCGTAGCGGTCCGGGTCGAGCCGGTGCTTGCCCGGTCGAAGCCAGAACGTGGTGTTCGGGGGGCTCTTCTTGGTCTTCGCGGCCAGGTCACCATCCACCGCGGGGTCGACCGTCACCGCGCCCGCCGGCGCCTTCGCCGGCCCGGCCGCGGGCTTGGCGCACACCCGGGCCACGGACGTGGACGGCGCAGCGGGCGGCTTTGACCTTGCGCCCGGCGTGCTCTCACAGCCGGTCGCCGCCAGCAGGGCCAAGGCCAGCGCCAGCGGTGCCGCCGGAATCGCCCAGTGCCGCCACTTGATCCCCAAGTGTCCTCCTCCCTAGCCGCGGAACCTGAGTACGGTGGTGAACTCCCCCAACAGCGCAGTGCCGTCGGCGAAGCCGGTGCCGACCAGCGTCGTGGTGGGTTCCTTGCGCCCGAAGCCGGCGGAGTACCAGCCCAGCGGCGGGTCACTCTCGCCGCGATGCGCCCGCCAGCGCAGCTGCCCGGGCAGGTCGAGCGCCGCGGAGCGGTCCTCGCCGTCCCGGGTCCAGGTGAGCGATGCCCGGTTCCCCACCAGGTCCGCGGCGATCGCCGGGCCGAGGTGGAACGCCAGGCGCACGGCCCGGCGCGGGCCGCGCACCTCGTCGACCACCCTCAGCTCCTGGCTCGCTGCCGTCAGCTCCACCCGGCGGCGGTGCACGGAGCGCTGGTAGCCGTCGTGCTCGGCGCACCAGCGGGCCGTCCCCTCGTCGGAGGCGCCGGAGGTGTCCACGGCCAGGACGTGGCTGCGGGCATGCCGCGTCCACAGGAACGGGCCGCCGGAGAGGGACTGGTCACCGCCGTCCAGCTGCAGGGTGTTGTGGCCGAGGGTCGACCGGAAGTACTGCCGCCACTCGGGCTGCCCGTGGTAGCAGAACGTCCCCGGGTCGGCGAGCACATCGACCCCGTCGTGCCGGACCTCCACGGACAGCGCGTCCGCGTGAGCATGCGCGGCGATGGACAGGAACCCGTGCGGACCACCGTCGCAGCGGCACCAGATCTCCGCCGGACCGCGCAGGATGGTAAGCCCCGCGTCGGCGAAATGGGCCGGCCGGCTTGGCGGGCGGGACACGGCCGGTGCGGTTCCGTTTTTCGCGTACGGCCGGATGAGCGCGGCCAGCAGCGGGGTACGCACATCGGTGCCGGTCACCGTCGGCCACCAGGCGAGCCGGCCGAACACGGCGTCCCCGGTGGCCAGCAGCGAGGCCCAGCGGTCGGTGCCCGCGCCGTCCACGACCAGACCGTGCCCGTCGTCCGCGTCCCCCTGGCGCGGCGGCCGCAGCCGGTTGTCCACGACGGCCGCGAGCGCGTCGGTCATCCGCAGCAGCACCAGCCGGACCGACGCGGGGACCGGCACGCCCGCGGCATCCGCCTCGGCCACCGCGGCCAGGCCGAGCTCCAGCACCAGTCCGTGATACTCGGTGGCCAGCTCGCGGTTGAGGCCGGAGTCGAAGGTGTTGCTCCGCAGCTGCCGCTCCAGCGACCGCAGCGCGTCTGCTCGCCAGCGCGCCGAGGCGGGGAACCACCCGAACGCGCAGGCCGCGGCCAACTGCCCGGCGGTCTCGGCGATGACGTGGTTGTTCGCCGAGGACCCCCGGCTGGGGAAGGCGGCCAGCCAGCGCTGGTGGTGCCAGATCTGGTTCAGCGCCACCGGGTTGCCCTCGAACAGAGCGGCCACGCCCGGCCAGCCGTCGAGCAGCCGGCGGATCCACACCCAGGACAGCAGCCGGATCCCCAGCTCGATGCCGCTGGTCCAGTGCACTCCGCGCAGCGGCGCGTTGCCCGCCCACCACGACCGCAGATGCTCGGCCACGCGCCCGGCGTACCGCTCGTCCCCGGTGATCGCGTAGGCGGCGGCGAGCTGGGTGAGGTACTGATGCCGGGACGGCTCCCAGATCTGCTTGATGTCCCCGACCGCGTCCTCGTTCCGGTACGGCACGTCGAAGGCGTAGCCCCACGGGGCCCGGCGCCCGGTCTTCGGGTCGTACCACCAGTCCGGGTCGGCCAGGTCGTCGCGGACCACCCCGAAATACTCGGCGTGCCCGGCCATCAGCCGGTCCGCCTCGGCGATGAGCCGCTTCGCGGCGTCCGGTGGCACCGCGGCGATCGTCCCCGCGGGCAGTACAGCGGTGAACCGGGCGCCGGTCACGCTCGGGCAGTCCGGCCGCGCCGACCGCCACCGCCGCCTGCGCACCGCGTCCCCCACCCGGCCGCCGACCTCCCGCGGCCCCATCCGGGACAGCCGCCGCAGGTACCAGCCCGGGCTCCCCGAGTTCACAGTCATCGCGCCCTCGCCAACGTCACCGGCGCGCCGCCGGCCAGGCCGGTCCGCACGGCGAGGGTGGCCGCCGTGGTGGCGACCAGCGACTCCAGCGGCACCGGCATCGGTGCGCCGGTGCGCACGGCCTTGAGGAACGCGGCCAGTTCGGCGGACTGGCCCTTGTCCCGGGCCTTGGGCAGCCGCGAACTGACCCACCGCTTGCCGCTGGCCCCCCTGTCTGCAAACAGCGAAGCGCGGACGAAGTCGTCGAGCCGCAGCACCTTGCCGTCCGCGATCAGGTCCAGCGTCTCCTTGGGGAAACCGGCCGGGCCGGTGGTGACGTAGCTGATGGTGGCGGTGGACCCGTCCGGGTAGCGCAGCACGACCTGAATGTCACCGCTGCCCTCGTTGCCGGACGTGGCGACCGCGTACACCGAGACCGGGTCGGCATCGAGCAGCCAGCTCGCCGTGTCGATGAAGTGCCCGCCCTCGCCGGCGAACCGCGAGCCCTCGGTGCCTTGTCGGAGGTACCAGCTGCCGTGCTGCAGCCGGCCCGCGTTGACCAGATAGCGCAGGCTCGCCGGGCCGGTCCGGGCGCCGAACCGCTTCCTGGCCTCCTGCAGCAGCGGCGCGAAGCGGCGGTTGAAGCCCACCTGCAGCCGGTCGTTGCCGGACTCCTCCACCGCCGCGAGCACGCCGGCCAGCTCGTCCTCGGTGAGGGCCAGGGGCTTCTCCACGAACACCGCCTTGCCGGCGAGCAGCGCCTTCCGGGTCAGTTCGGCGTGCGAGCTGTGCCGGGTGACCACGAACACCGCGTCGATGGACTTGTCGCCGAGCACGGCGTCGAGATCGGTGGTCGCCTCGGCGAAGCCGAACTTCCGCTGCGCGTTGGCCGCGGACAGCGCCGTCGTGGTGACGACGGTCGACAACTCGACGCCGTCGCGCCGTGCCAGGTGCGGCAGCAGCATCGACGTCGCGTAGTTTCCCGCGCCGACGAACGCCAGCCGCACCGGCGCCTTGGCGGACCCGGCCGGGGTGGACACTCCACCGCCGGGTCTCTTCACCGCGGGCACGGCCACCGCCGGGGCCTCCGCTTCCGCAGCTCGGCTGGGGTGGCCGGGGTACCGGAACAGCACAGCCACGGCCTTCAGATCGCCGTCCTTCAGGTGCTGATACGTCTCGACGGCGTCATCGAAGTCGGCCACGTGGGAGACCAAGGGCTCCACGTCGACGCTGCCGCGGGCGAGGAGATCGAGGAAGCACGCCAGGTTGCGGCGCTCGGTCCAGCGCACATAGCCGATCGGGTAGTCCCGCCCCTCGAGCTCGTACTCCGGGTCGTAGCGCCCGGGGCCGTAACTGCGGGAGAACCGGACGTCGAGCTCCTTCTCGTAATACGCGTTCCACGGCAGGTCCAGACGGCACTTGCCGATGTCGACGACCCGGCCGCGGTCCCGGCACAGCCGGGCGGCCAGCTCGACGGGCTGGTTGCTGCCACCGCCGGCGGCCAGGTACACCTGGTCCACGCCGTGACCGCCGGTGAGCTCGGCGACGGCAGCTTCCACGGCCGAGGACGCGGGATCGCCGCAGGCCGCCGCGCCCAAGCGCTCGGCGAGCTCGCAGCGCACCGGGTCGGGGTCGGCCCCGACGACGCGGACTCCCGAGGCGGCCAGCAGCTGCACCACCAGCTGCCCGATCAGCCCGAGGCCGATCACCAGTGCCGTGTCGCCGAGCTGCGGCTCGCCGCGGCGGACGCCCTGCATCGCGATCGACCCGACGGTGCCGAAGGCCGCGTGCCGCGGCGCGAGGCCGTCCGGTACCGGGGTGTACAGGTTCTTCGGCACCCAGTTGAGCTCGGCGTGCAGTGCGTGCTCATTGCCCGCGCAGGCCACGAGGTCGCCGACCTTGACATCGTCGATCCCGGCGCCGACCTGCTCGACCACCCCGCACAGCGAGTAGCCCAGCGGCGTGTAGGAGTCCAGCTTGCCCATCACCTTGCGGTAAGTGGCGCCCACCCCGTTGGTGGCCACGCTCTGCATGACCTTGGCCACCTGGTCCGGCCGGGAGCGGGCCTTGCCCAGCATCGACATACCGGCCTCGGACACCTTCATGAGCTCGGTCCCGGTGGAGATCAGCGAGTAGGCGCTGCGGACCAGCACACCGCCCGGCTTGCACCCCGGCACCGGCACGTCGAGCACAGCCAGCTCGCCGCTCTTGTAGTTCTGCACAACCTGTTTCACCCGAACTCCTCTGAATTCCTAAGCCGTTAACCGAGTGCTCTGGCCGGACCCAGAGGTCGCGTCGCGATACCAGTACTCGAGGGTCAGCACATGCCACAGATGCTTGGAGAAGTCCCGCTGCCCGGCGGCGTCCTCGGCGACCATGCGGGCCAGCGCGTCTCGGCGCAGGAACCCGTCCCGTACGAGCACACCGTCGTGCACCACCTCGCGCACCAGCGGTGCCAGATCCCGGCTCATCCAGGCCCGCAGCGGGGCGCTGAACAGGCCCTTGGGCCGGTAGACGATCTCCTTCGGCAGGATCGAGGTGGCCGCCTCCTTGAGCACGGCCTTGCCCTGCCGTCCGACGATCTTGCGATCGCCTGGCACGGCGAACGCCGCCTTGACCACCTCGACGTCCACGTACGGCACCCGCACCTCGGTCGAGGCGGCCATGCTGGAGCGGTCCGTGTACGTGAGGTTCAGGCCCGGCAGGAACATCCGGGCGTCGCCCAGGCACATGCGGTTGACGAAGTCGTCGAGGTTGTTGTCCTGGTAGATGTCCGCGTGCTCGGTGAGCACGTCCTCGACCGTCCCGGCCAGGTCCGGATCGAGAAGGGCGAGCAGCTCGTCCTGGTCGTACATGGTGTAGCTGCGCCGGAACGCGGTCTCCTCCGGCAGTTCGGCGAAGGAGAGAAACCGCTTCGCGAAGCGCACCGACCGGTACCCCCGGCGGGCCGTGGCGACCGGCAGCCGGTCCACGGCCCTGAACACCCCGCGCCGCAGGGGCCGCGGGACGCGCTGATAGCGCAGCGCGATCAGGTTGGCCAGGTGCTTGCGGTAGCCGGCGAACAGCTCGTCGGCGCCCATCCCCGAGAGCATCACCTTGACCCCGGCCTCCCGGGCGGCCGAGCAGATCAGGAACGTGTTGATCGCGGCGGGGTCGCCGATCGGCTCGTCCAGGTGGTACGTCATCCGCGGCAGCAGATCGAGTACGTTCGGAGCGATCTCGATCTCATGCAGGTCGACGCCGAACCGCTCGGCCACCCGCCGGGCATAGCGCAGGTCGTCCGGCATCGCCTCGAACCTGGCGTCCTCGGCGCGGAACCCGATCGTGTAAGCGGAGATCCCGGGGCGGTCGCGGGCCGCCAGCGCGGTCAGGTAGCTGGAGTCGAGACCGCCGGAGAGGAAGGTCGCCACGGGTACGTCGGAGAGCAGGTGGCGCCGGGTCGACTCCTCGACGATGGCGGCCAGGTCCGGCTGCTCACCGTCCCGGGCCCGCTCCCGGGCCTCGGCGGCGACGTCCTTCAGATGCCAGTACCGGCCGCGCTCCACCCGGCCGTCGGGCCGTATCCGCAGCCAGCTCCCCGGCGGCAGCTTCTCCGCTTCGCGGAACGCGCACCGTGAGTCCGGCACCCAGTAGTACAGCAGCGAGGCCACCAGCGCCGCATGGTCCACCTGCAGCGACCCGCCGGTCACGGCGGCGAGCGCCTTCAGCTCGGAGGCGAACACCAGACCCTCGCCGCGCCGGAGCAGGAACAGCGGCTTGATGCCGAGCTGGTCGCGGGCGAGCACCAGCTCACCGGTTCGCTCGTCGAAGATCCCGAACGCGAACATGCCGCGCAGCCGGGGCAGACAGTCCGTGCCCCAGCGCCGCCAGGCCTCCAGCAGCACCTCGGTGTCGGAGGTGCCCCGGAAGCGCACCCCGGCGGCTGCCAGCTCGGCACGCAGCTCGGGCGCGTTGTACAGCTCGCCGTTGTACGTCAGGACGAGGCCGCCCGAGACCATCGGCTGGGCGCCGGTCCCGGACAGGTCGATGATGGCCAGCCGGCGGTGCCCGAGGTGCACTTCGCCAACGCCGGCGGCGTGGCTGTACCGGCCCGCCCCGTCCGGACCGCGGTGGGCGAGCGTATCGGTGAGCCGGTCGGTCACGACCTTCCCGTCCGGCCATCGGTAAGTGCCTGCGATGCCACACATGTCCTACCGCGCCTCCTGGTCGCTGTCCGGGACCCGTGCGGCCCACATCGGCTGCCGCTCCGTCCGCCACCGGCCCGTCCCGTTCTGCCGGGCCGACCGCTCGCTCTGGCCGCGCGGCGCGGTGTGCGGCCCGTCCCACAGCGTGCCGTCGGACCGGTCACGCGGATCGGGGTCGATCAGCACCACACCGATCACCGGAATGCCCTGGTCCGCGAGGTGCCGCGCCACGGTGTGCAGCCATGCGGCGCTGCCGTGCCCGGCACGCACGACGAGTACGGTCCGGGCGCCGAGATACTGGAGGTCGGTCCACGCGGTGCCGGGCGCCACCGAACCGACGCCGAGTCGGCGCTCCTCATGCGACACGGCCGCGGCACGCTCGCCGCTGACCACGGTCGGATCTCCTGGCTTCGTGGTGCGCTTGGCGAGCTGCGGGCCGGGCAGTGCGTCGATGATGACCACCGGCCCCTCCGCCCCCAGTGCCCGGCCGAGGTCCAGGGCGATCACGCTCGTGCTGCGCGCACAGCCCAGTTCCAGCAGCGACACCGGTTCCGCGGAGGCGCGTACGGTGCGGGCCAAGGACGTGGTGAGCCTTGTCCGTGCCGCCCGGATCCGTCGGCGCTGCCACGGCCTGCCCGACCGGCGGGGCAGCTCCGCGATGACCGAGGCGCCCAGGTTCGCCGCGATCTCCCGGCGCAGTACGGGGCGGTCCGCCACCACAGCGCCGACCGCGGCCACCGCGAGCCCGAGGGCGAGCCCGAGGACGAGCCCGATCGCCGCGTTGGTGGCAGCGGCCCTGGGCAGGGAGTGCCGCACCGCGCGCGGGGCGTCCACGATCTGTGTGCCGGCGATCAGCTGGGGCGTGCCGATGCGCGCCTCCGCGGCGCGCTGGCCGAAATCGGTGATCCGCGAGGTGAGCTCGGCCCGGCGGGCGAAGAGCGACTCCATGTTCGCCGACGCCTTCGGCCCGCTCTCCGGCGATCCCTCTTCGATCGCCTTGTTGACCTGGGCGAGTTCGTCCCGCATTCGGTCACGCTGGTCGAGCAGGGTCTTGGCTTCGGCGTTCGCGGCTTCCCGTATCCGCTTCACATGGTCCGCGACGAACGCATCGGCCAGCGCCTTCGCGCGGGCCACCGCTTCCGCGTCGCTCTCACCTGTCACATTGATCTGCAGCAGGTTGTTGGTCAAACCGATACCCCCGTAGTCCTGCATGAAGTCCTCTGGTTTTTCCGGGGACCCGAGGGACTTCAGGGCCTTACCGGCGATCCGCGTGGTTTGCAGCAGCGCGACGTCGGTGCGGATCAGCGTTCCGGGGTCGTTCGGCTGGTCCTCCTTGTGCGCGACCAGCACCTTGGTCACCGCGCTCGGCGGTGGCGGCAGCAGGACCGCCACCGCCGCGCCGACGAGCAGCCCCAGCAGCGCCAGGGAGCCCCAGAGGCGGCGCCGCCTGCGCACCGCCACCACCAGCGCCTGCAGGTCGAGCAGCGGAGCCGCGGCCGACGACTCCGACGTCGTGCTCATCGTCACCCTGAACCTTCCGTCGCGTGGTCGCGGGCCGCGAGTGCCGGCGTGGCGGCATCCCGAGGACGGTCGGCAGTCCGCGTCGGACGGGCCCGGACCGCGCCGGCGAGGACGATGCCAACGACCTCGTGCTTGGCGTCCGCACACGCCCCGGCGATGCCGGCGAGCTCCCCCGCGGTCCAGCTGCCCGCGCTGAGCACGACCAGGGCACCGGACTCGTCGTCGCGGTCCGGCACCATCGGCCGGGACACCGAAACCCCCACCACCCGCAGCGTGGGGTATCCCCTGCTCGAAGCGGACGGGATGGGGTATCCCCTGCTCGAAGAGGATGGGGAAGGACCGCTCTCGGCCTCGGCGACGAGCTGCCCGGCGGCCCGGCGGGCGATCTCGTCGCCGTCCGGGACGACGACCAGCAGCCGCCGGGGGGCCGGCAGTTGGTCCCGGAGACGGGCGCACACCCGCCGGTAGCGGATCTGTCTGCCGGCCTCGTCGCCGGACGTCCGCGGGGTCGGTACGTCCCACCGGACGTCGACGCCCAGCAGCCGGCGGATCCGGGCCCGCGGGCCATGGCCTTCCGGCCGGTGCGCGCGCCGATCACCAGGTACGTCGACGGTACCCAGCAGTGCCGAGCCCAGCGCCGCGGCGATCTCCGGTTCGGTGCGCAGCCGGCGGCTCATCCGTGCGGCGGTGAGATGGCCGATGACCGCGAGCAGGAAGAACAGCAGCGCCCCGGCGGCGATGAGCTGCGTCCTCGTCGGCGGTGCCTCGCCGGACGGCCGGGCCGCCGGCCCCATGACGACCATGTTGGCCTTGTTGGCCTTGTTGGCAGCCGCCGGGTCGGCCTGGTCCAGCTTGTTGATGGCCTCCTGCAGCGCGGTGCGCAGCTTCGCGAGCTCGGTGCGGGTCTGCACGCCCTCCACGGTCTGACCCGGATCGGCCGCATCGGCCAGCTCGGTGATGCGGCGGCTGGTCCGCACCACCATCTGCCGCAGTGCCTCGGGCCGCGTCGCCGCTTCGGGGTCGGTGTTGTCGCCCGCGATCCGCGCGGCGAATGTGACGAACTGCTGCGCCACCTGGTCGGCGAGTTTCTGTGCGCGCTCCGGGGTGTCGGCCGTGCCCGAGATCGTGATGATGTTCCCGTCGGCGGCCTTGGCGCTCACCCGATCCCGCAGCTCGCTGCCGCTGACCCCGGTCCAGCCGAGCGTGGTGGCCGCGCGGTCGACCACCACCGAACTGGTCGCGATCTCCACCTGAGTCGCCAGCTCGCGCTCCTGCCACGCCCCCGGCAGCAGCACCGATGCCGACGTCGTGTAGCGCGGCGGAAACAGTAAAGAGGTGCCGTAGCCGACGAGCGCACCCACCACGGCGAGGATGGTGAGAAGCCGCCAGCGCCGACGGATAATCCGCCCGATCGTGACCAGGCGTATCGTGTCATCGCTCAACGGCGCTGCCTCTTCCCTGCCCGGTCCGGGGCGCCCGCCGACACCGGAGTGTGGTCACGGCAGGCGGCGGCGTAGGCGGCGAGCAGCGATGCTTGCGAGTTCTGCCAGGAGAGCGGCCCGCCGATCCGCTCCTGGCCGATCTTGCCCATCCGGGCCCGCCTCTCCGGATCGTCCAGCAGCAGCGCGATGAGCCCCGCGAACTCGGCCTCGTCGTTGGCGGATGCGTAGACGGCGGCGTCACCGGCGGAGACCCGCGCCTCCCGGAGGTCGAACGAGACGATCGGCCGGCCCATCGCCATGTACTCCAGGACCTTGTTCATGGTCGACACGTCGTTGAGCGGATTGCGCGGGTCGGGGGAGAGGCACACGTCCGCGGTGCACAGGTAGCGCACCAGGTCGGCGTCCGGAATGCGCCCGGTGAACTGCACCTGCTCCGAGAGCCCGAGCCGCCGGGACAGCTCCACCATCGCGTCGAAGGCGTCGCCGGCGCCGACGAACACCGCGTGCCAGTCGGTCCGCCCGAGCTCGTCGCGCAGCTTCGCGAGGGCCCGCAAGGCGTAGTCGACGCCGTCCTGAGGGCCCATGACGCCGAGGTAGCACAGCAGATGAGGCTTGCCGCGCTTCAACTCCGGCTCGGGCGGCACCGGTTGGAACCGGTCGATCGCGGGCGCGCTGCGCACCACGAAGACGTCCTCCGGCCTCCGGCCGCCACGGCGCATCGCGACGTCCCGGTAGCTCTCGTTCGTGGCGAGCACGATGTCCGCGGCCCGGTAGGTCCGCCGTTCCAGCGCGCACACGGCGCGGTAGAGCAGATCCTCGCCGCGGTCGAACCGGGAGAGGTACAGCTCGGGCACCAGGTCGTGCTGGTCGAAGACGAACCGCGCGCCGCGCCGCTTCAGCCATAGTGCCGGCAGGAACAGCAGATCGGGCGGGTTGCAGGCGTGGACCACGTCGACCGGGCCGACCTTGCGGGCCAGCCGGGCCGTATGCCACAGCGCCGATCCGTACTCCCGCAGATAGCCGGCCGGCCCTCCGGTGGCCGCGCGCAACGGGTAGCGGTGGATCCGCACCCCGTCGATCTCCGCCTCCGGCTCCGTGTCCCGCTTGGTCCCCTGGGGACAGATGACGTGCACTTTCCAGCCCGCGTCGCGCAGCGTCGTGCACTCCTGCCACACCCGCCGGTCGAACGGCACCGACAGGTTCTCCACCAGGATCAGCGCGCGCCGGCCCGGCCGGTCGCCGCTGACCGTGTCACCGAACGATGTGTCACCAAGCAAGGCCCATGTACCCCGGTTCGGCCCGGCGCGCCTCGGCGTCGGGAAGGCGGATGAGGTCGACGATCACCGGGCCGTCGCCATGCGGCAGGGCCGACAGCACGGCCGGATCCCTGGTCCCGACCAGGCACACCTCGGCGTGCTCGAGCACCTCGTCGACGGAGTCCGCGAGCAGCTGCGCGAGGTGCGGCAGCCGGTTCTCGATGTACTCGCGGTTCGCGCCGATCAGCCGGGACAGGCTCACGTTGGCGTCGTGGATCCGCAGGTCGTACCCCTTGCCGAAGAGCCTCTCCGCCAGCTCGACGAGCGGGCTCTCGCGGAGGTCGTCGGTGCCGGGTTTGAAGGACAGCCCGAACATTCCCACCCGGCGCTTGCCGGTGCGCTCGACCAGCTCCACCGCGCGCTGCAGATGGTCGGAGTTGGAGGGCAGCACATGGGCGAGGATGGGCACCGAGACGTCGGCCCGCTGTGCCGCGTGGACCAGGCTGCGTAAGTCCTTGGGCAGGCAGGAGCCACCGAAGGCGAAGCCGGGCCGCAGGTAGGCGGGGCTGATGTTCAGCTTGCGGTCGGCCAGGAACACGTCCATCACCTGGTGCGAGTCCACCCCGAGCGCCTGGCACACCGCGCCCAGCTCGTTCGCGAAGCCGATCTTGAGGCCGTGGAACGCGTTGTCCGCGTACTTGATCGCCTCGGCCGTCGGGACCGGCACCCGGAACACCTCGCCGGGCAGACCGTCGTACAGCGCCATCACCGCATCGCCGCTTGCCGGGTCGAGCTCGCCGATGACGGTCTTGGGCGGGTCGAAGAAGTCCCGCACGCTCGTGCCCTCGCGCAGGAACTCCGGGTTGACCGCGACCCCGATGTCCACCCCGGCCGTGCCGCCGACGTACTTCTCCAGAATCGGCACCAGCAGGTTCAGACAGGTGCCCGGGAGCATGGTGCTGCGGAACACCACGGTGTGCCGCCCGTCGCGCCCACTGCGATCTGTCAGCGCCTCGCCGATCTGCTCGGTGACCCGCTCCAAGTACGTGGTGCACAGGCTGCCGTTGGGCTCCGACGGCGTGCCCACGCAGACCAGCGACACCTCGCTGCCCATGATCGCCTCGCGGACGTCGCCGGTGGCGCGTAACGCCCCGGTCCCCACGACCTCGGCGATGAGCTCGCCGATTCGCTCTTCGACCACCGGGGCCTTGCCGTCGTTGACCAGGTCGACCTTCACCTGGTTCACGTCCACCCCGATGACCTCGTGACCCATGCCGGCCAGGCACGCGGCCGACACGCAGCCCACGTAGCCGAGCCCGAAAACGCTGACTCTCATGATCCGTTCCTCCCCCCAGGCAGGCCCTTTTGGCCTGCGGTCCGCGCGTCGGCGCGACCGTTGAATTGCAGCCCCCCGTGCATCAATAGGCCCCCTGCCCGTAGAGCACCGCACGCAGCGTCTTCCACAAGATCACCGTGTCCAGGGCGAGCGACCAGTCCTCCACGTACCGCAGGTCCAGCCGGACCGCCTCCTCCCACGACAGGTCGCTGCGTCCGCTGATCTGCCACAGGCCGGTGAGCCCGGGCTTGACCAGCAGCCGCCGCCGGATGTCCGGGTCGTACGCGGCGGACTCCTCCGGTAACGGAGGCCGCGGACCGACGAGCGACATGGATCCGGTGAGCACGTTGAAAAGCTGCGGGAGCTCGTCGATCGAGTACCGGCGCAGCACTGCTCCCACCCGGGTCACCCGCGGATCCCGGCGGAGCTTGAACAGCAGGCCGGCGCCCTCGTTGCGGTCGGCCAGCGCGGCACGCGCCCCGTCGGCCCCGGCGACCATGGTGCGGAACTTGAGAATGGTGAACTCGCGGCCGTCCTTGCCGACCCTGCGCTGGCGGTAGAACGCCCCACCCCGACTGTCCGCCAGCACGAGCAGCCCGACGAACACCATCAGCGGCGCGAACAGGATCAGCAGGATCGCCGCGCCCATCCGGTCGACGACCCCTTTGACCGCCCGGCGGCCCCCGGTGAAGGCCGGCATGCTGACCCGCAGCAGCGGGATCCCGAGCACCGCGTCGACGTGCAGCCGCGGGCCGGCCACCTCCATCAGCACGGGGGCCACGACCATCTCGGCGTCGCTGCCTTCGAGGTTCCAGGCCAGCCGCTGCAACCGGTCCGGTGACCAGTGCGGGTCCGGTGTGACCGCGACGACACGGTAGCCGTCGCGGCGGACGTGGCCCGCGACATCCGTCAGTCGGCCGACGACCGGCACTCCGTCCAGTTGGTCACCGTCGAGCCCGAGACCGTCCGTTGTGCACACCGCGTCCACCCGCCAGCCGAGGTGCGGGAACTTGCGGGTCCGGGTGATCAGATCGCGCACGGTGGCCGGGCTCCCGGCAGCGAGCACCGGTCGCAGGCACTGCCCTTCCTTGCGCTGCCTGTGCAGCCAGAGACGCAGCAGATAGCGCGCGGTCATGGTGATGAGCGCGATCGCGGGGATCGCTACGAAGATCCAGAGCTTGATGTTGCGCGAGGTCAGGGCGATCCCGCCGAGTGCCAGTACGACGGTCGCCGTGAACAGTGAGCGTCCGAGTCGGCGGAATTCCTCGGCGCCCTGGCCGAGTACGGCCGGAGCCCACGACCGGCTCACCGCAAGCGCCCCCAGCACCAGCAGCTCGGTGCCGAATGCGAGAATTCCCCACTTCTCGTGCCAGTTGGCCGCGTCCCGGGCCCCGAAGAAGTTGCCGATCGCCGCCACCACAAAGGCGGTGGCCACGGTATCGCTGGTGATCACGGTACGGCGGTACCGCTGCTCCCAGTCATTCGCGGGCCGACTGATTGCCCCGTTCGCCAGACGCCCGCGCTCTGACGAAAATGGGCTGACTAATCCCCCCTGCCGCACAGAACCCCCCAGGTCCCCAGTGGTTCGACGTGGTCGCCTCACACTGTTCATCCCGCCGGGAGGCCCCCGCCCCCCGCACCGTCCCTCCCCTCGGGGGCCCCCGCCCCCGCCGCGCCGGCCCTTCCCACGGGAGGCCCCCACCCCCCGCGCATGACATCCCAGCTGTTTCAGAGCTACTTGAAGAACGTGCGCAGGACCCCGTCGAAATCTTGGGTGCTCCCCGCACCCATGGCCCCCCTCGGGCTCCAAGAATTGTTTCCGTAGCGCCGGACCTATAGATCATTAGTGATTCTCTAGATCATTACCGGTCGCCTCGTGCCCGAGCAGCTGAAGCACGGTCAATCTAGACCATCGGAGCCCAGTATGTAGAGAGGATGTGTGTAATTTGTGGTCAAGCTTTGGGGCTGGATCCACCGACCGGTGACCGCCTACGGGGCCCTTGACGCCACCGCGCGCTCCAGCAGTGACGCCAAAATGACGTGCCCACCCATGTCATCCGCTATGCGGACGACATGGGTGGGCGCGTCGAAGCGAGGTCCGTCTACGACATCTGCGCCTATGACGACGTCCGACCCATGCGGATATCGGCTGAGGCGGCGTTTTACCCCCGGCCGTGTGCCTGCCGCGACCGGCGGGCTACGGCATCCAGGCCTACGGCCAGGAACAGGACCAAGCCGGTGATCACGAACCGGTAGGACGAGTCGAGGTTGAGCAGGGTGAGACCGCTGGAGATTGACTGAATAACGAGGGTGCCGAGCAGGGCGGCGAAGGCCGAGCCGCGGCCACCGAACAGGCTCGTGCCGCCGATCACCGCCGCGGCGATGGCGTTGAGATTGACGTCTCCGCCGCCGGCGCTCTGGTTCGCCGCGGCGAGCCGCGACGCGGCCAGGACTCCGCCGAGCGCGGCCAGGCTGGAACATATGACGAACACCGACGTGTACACGCCCCGCACGTTGATCCCCGCCCTGCGGGCGGCCTCGGCATTGCCGCCGACCGCGTAGACGGACCGCCCGTACTTGGTCCGGGTGAGCACATAGTGCAGCGCCAGCACCAGGGCGACGAAGAGGACGAACATCCAGGCGACGCCACGGGTGCGGCACAGGTAGGAGACCATGAACAGCAGCGCGCCCAGCAGCAGCAGCGACTTCGCGATGAGCCACCGCGGCGACTGCGCCGAGAGTCCCGCGCGGCGCCGCGTGCGGGCGCGCACCCAGCCGGCGGCGGAGTACCCCGCCCCCGCCGCCACTGCCAGCGTGTAGGCCAGCCAGTCGGGGACGAACCACAGCTGCGCGAACTTGACGAGGGTGGAGTCGAAGGGGAGGTTGATCGCGTTCTCGCCCTGCAGCACCAGCAGTTGCACCCCGAGGAAGGCCAGCAGACCGGCCAGGGTGACCACGAAGCTGGGCACCCCGACGCGGTTGAACCCCTGGCCGTAGAGCCACCCGATCAGGCAGCTGGCGGCCAGGGCCGCGAGGACGGCCAGCCAGGTCGGCTGCTCGAACCGGACCATCACGACGGCGGTGATCGCCCCCGACAGGCCGCTGACCGATCCCACGGAGAGGTCGATCTGGCCGACCAGCAGGACGCATACGATCCCCAGCGCGATGACGCCGATCGGAACCATGTCGAAGGACAGGTTCACCAGGTTGGTGCTGGACAGGAATGTGGGGTTCAGGAGCTGGAAGATGGTCCAGATCACCACGATGCCCGCGATGACGGGCAGCGCGCCCAGGTCTCCGTCCCGGACCCGGCGCACTCCCGCCCGAACGTGGTCGGCGATGTCCCGCGGGGTCGCGAGACGCTCGTCCCGCAGATCGGCGGGCGGCGCCACCCGATTGTCCTCAGTAGTACTCACGGCTGTTCCTTCTCTTCCAGCTGGGCGAGCGTGTGGCGGGCGGCCCGCCGTGACACCACGTTGTCGGCGGCGCCGGTGATCGCGGCGACGATCTCCTCGGACGAGACGTCCCTGGCGTCGAACACGCCGTTGTTGCGGCCCAGCCTGAGGACGGCGACACGGTCGGCGACCGCCCGGACGTCCTCCATGTTGTGGCTGATCATCACCACGCCGAGTCCGTTGTCCTTGAGCCGCTCGACCAGGTTCAGCACCTCGGCCGTCTGCGCGACACCCAGGGCCGCCGTCGGCTCGTCGAGCAGGACGACCTTGGGGCTGCTGAGCAGCGACCGCGCGATGGCGACCGTCTGCCGCTGGCCGCCCGAGAGCGCGGCCACCGGTACGTCGAGTGTCGGGATCTTCGCCGACAGCTCATGCAGCAGTTCCCACGAGCGCTTCTCCATGGCGACCTCGTCCAGCATCCACGGCCGGAGTTCCTGGCCCAGGAACAGGTTCGCCTTGACGTCGAGGTTCTCGCACAGCGCCAGGTCCTGGAAGACCGTGGCTATTCCCATGGCGTGGGCCTCGGCGGGCGAGCCCAGGGAGACCTCGTCGCCGTGAAAGAAGATCTTCCCCGCGTCGGCCGCGTACACTCCGGAAAGGACTTTCACGAGCGTGGACTTGCCGGCCCCGTTGTCCCCGACGATGGCCACCACCTCGCCGGCCGCGACATCGAGGTCGATGTCGGTGAGCGCGGCGACCGCGCCGAAGTGCTTGCAAATGCCCCGCAGTGACAACGCGGTGTCCGTGTTCTCGCGGGGAACCGCTGTGCCCGTACTCATGGCCCGCTCTCCTCCAAGGCGAAGACCGCTACTTGATGCCCAGTCGGCGGCAGTCGGCGGCGTACTGCTTGGTGCACACGTCCTTGGTCTTGAGCACTCCGTCGGGGCCGAAGATGACCTTCTTGAGGTTCTCCTGCGTCACCACGGTCGGCTGGAACAGCTGGGAAGGCGTGTCGAACAGCGTGGTGTCGGCCTTGGGCTTCTTCCCCTGCATCAGCTCGTGGGCGACGTTCGCGGCGGCCTCGGCGACGGTTTTGATCGGCTTGGAGATGGTGTTGTACTGGTCTCCGGCGATGATGCGCTGCACCGCCGCCAGCTCGGCGTCGTTACCCGTGACGGGCGGGACCTGCACATCCGCCGCCTTGAACGCGGCGATCGTGCCCCCGCCGGTGCCGTCGTTGGCCGCCACCACGCCGGCGATCCGGCCCTTGTACTGGGCGATCTGGCCGCTCACCCACTGCTGTGCCTTCTCCGGCGACCACTTCGGCGCGTCGTACTCGGCGAGCAGATCGAACCCGCTGTCGTCGACGGCCTTGTGGATGCCCTTCTTGATCAGCCCGGCGGCGGCGTCGGTGGGAGACCCGTTGACCTCGAGCAGGCCGCCCTTGGCCTTGGTCGCCTTCAGGTGATCGATCAGCGACTGCCCGATCGACGCGCCGATCGCCTCGTTGTCGAACGAGACATAGAAGTCCGCCGGCTTCGCGACAATGGGCCGGTCGTAGGCGACCACCTTGACACCCTGGGACTGCGCCGTCTGCACGATCGTCGCCGCCGCGGTCGAGTCGACCGGGTCGAGGACTATCACCTTCGCGCCCTGAGTTATGGCGGAGTTCGCCTGCTGCTGCTGAAGCGAGGCGTCGCTGTTGGCATTCTGGTAAATCACCTTGCAGCCCGAGCACAGTTCGCCCATGCGCTTCTTGAACAGCGGAGCGTCGTACTGTTCGTAGCGGGTGGAGGCGAGGTCGGGCATCAGGAACGCGACCTTGCCCGTCGCGCCCTTCCCCTGGACGGCCTTGGTCGGTTCCTCGGCGCATGCGGTGAGGACACTCAGGGCGATGACGCCGATGAGAGCACCATTGGCCGTTCTCCTCATGTTTCACTCCTTGATCCGGGGCCGCGAACCGGTAGCTATGTCACAACGCACAAAGACGTAGCGCACAAGTAACGTGACGGTCATCGGAAGTGTCAACAGGCGGGCCAGAAACGAACATGAGTTACTGGGAATTCGATCACCCGAAGTGTTTGATTACCTTGCGTGGCTGAACAGCGGCATACCTCACTTCCCAGGGGGAACACACGGCATGTCCGGCTGTCACGGCTTCTCTCCAGGTAGAAGTCCGGCAGCGGGCGGGTGGAGTCCGGTGCGCGCGAGGATGTTCTCTTCACATCGATCGAACAGGGGGTCTCATGGAGGCAAACGAACACCCGGCCGCCGACGAAGGCGGACGGGGGCCGAGCGACAGGCGGGAGCGGATCAAGACACGCGTTGTCGACGAAGGCTTCGTCCGCATCGAGCAGCTCGCCGACGAGTTCGGCGTCACCCCGATGACCATCCGTCGCGACCTGGACTACCTACAGGCCAAGGGATGGCTCAGAAAGGTGCGTGGCGGGGCAACCGCACAGCCATCGACGGCATTCCACGGTGACGTCCGGCATCGCACCCAAGCCATGGTGGCACAGAAGAGCATGCTCGCGCGTGCCGCGCTGACCTTCGTCAAACCGGGTCAGTCCCTCGTCATCGACGACAGCACGTCCGCCCTCGCCCTCGTCGGACTGCTCCCGCAGCGGGCACCGCTGACAGTCATCACCAACTTCGTGCCCGTCACCCAGCTTCTGGCCGGCAGCGCCGGAATCGATCTGATCTCACTGGGCGGGTTGTACTACCCGGCCTACGACGCCTTCCTCGGCATCCGGACCGTCGACGCGGTCAGCACCCTGCACGCCGACGTCCTGTTCGCCTCCACGACCGCCATCACCCGAGGTCACTGCTACCACCAGTCCCAGGAGACAGTGGCGGTCAAGCGGGCCCTGATGGAGGCATGCGACCGTAGGGTCCTCCTGGTCGACCACACCAAGTTCCGACGACGCGGGCTGTACCAACTCGCGCCCGTCACCGCCTTCGACCTTGTCATCGTCGATGCCGACATCCCGGAGCCGGACCTCGACTCGCTGCAGAGCAAAGGTGTGGAAGTCCTCGTTGCCCGATCGGACTGACGGGAGTTGTGAACTACGCGGTGACATGATCCGGGTCCGTGATCAGCTCCGCCCAGATCGTCTTGCCATCATGGCTGTGTCGGGTGCCCCAGCGTTCGGCGAGCTGGGCGACGATGAACAGGCCGCGGCCGCCTTCGTCGTAGGTGCGAGCCCGCCGCAGGTGGGGGGTGGTGGTACTGCCGTCGGAGACTTCGCAGATCAGACAGCGTTCTTCGAGGATGAGGCGGAGCTGGATCGGGGACTGCGCGTAGCGGATGGCGTTGGTGACCAGCTCACTGGCTATGAGCTCGGTCGTGAAGACCGTGTCCTCAAGCCCCCATGCGGTGAGTTGGCCGGACACGTGCGCGCGGGCGTCGGCGACGGCGACGGGGTCTGTCGGGAAGTCCCAGGTGGCGACGTGGTCGGCGTCCAGGACTCGGGTGCGTGCGATGAGCAGGGCCACGTCGTCGGTGGGCTGGTCGTCGAGCAGTGCGCCGAGAACGGTCCGGCACCGCCCGTCCAGCGAAGGCTCCGGGATGCTCAGTGCTTGCAGCAGCTCCTGGAGTCCGCTCTCCAGATCGCCGTCGTGCTCACGGATGAGGCCGTCGGTGTAGAGGGCCAGGAGACTGCCTTCCGGCACGTGCACGTCCACCGATTCGAAAGGTAGATTCCCCAGGCCGAGGGAAGGGCCCAGGGGAGTGTCGACGATCCGGGCGCGATGATCCGGTGTGACGATGGCGGGTGGGAGGTGGCCGGCGCTCGCGAGGGTGCAGCGGCCGGCGATGGGATCGTAGACCGCGTAGAGGCAGGTTGCTCCCACCTCTCCCGCGGTGTCGTCGGTATCCGGGGCACCCGCGGCCTCGTGTACGGGTCTGCCTTCGGTGCTGAGCCGAAGGACGACGTCGTCGAGGTGGGTGAGGAGTTCGTCGGGTTGCAGGTCGATATCGGCCAGTGTGCGCACGGCGGTACGCAGCCGGGTCATGGTGGCGGAGGCATGCAGTCCGTGCCCGACGACGTCACCGACGACGAGCGCGACGCGAGCGCCGGACAGCGGTATCACGTCGAACCAGTCGCCGCCCATACCGGCGCTGTGGCTCGCCGGGACGTATCGGCTCGCCATCTCGGCCGCGGCGAGTTCGGGCATATGTCTCGGCAAGAGGCTGCGCTGCAGGACCAGCGCGGTGTCGCGTTCACGGGCGTACCGTCGGGCGTTGTCCAGGCAGATCGCGGCCCGTGTCCCGATCTCCTCGGCGAGAGCGAGGTCGTCGGTGTCGAACGCGTGGGGCGGCCGATGCCGCAGAAGCGTCACCGCACCGAGGGCCCTCCCTCCAGCGCACAGTGGAACAGCGATGGCTGAGCGCTCGCGGTAGACATCTGTCTGGACGGTGTGGTCCCGCGCCGGCCAGTGGTCGATGTCGGTGGTGTCGACGTAGCTCGCCCGTGCGGGTGTGCACGCGGTCAGGTAGCGCGCGGGGATCGATACGCCCCAGACCTCCTCCTTCTTCTTTCCCGGGGGATCGGGACGGTGGGCGACGTGGCGCAGCGCGACGGGCTCCGTGAACGGTTTGGTGGGGGGCTCTCTGCCTTTCAGGACAGCATCGAAGAGGTCCACGCTGACGTAGTCCGCGAACGCGGGTACGGCAACCTCCGCCAGGTCCCGGGCGGTTTGCGTCATGTCAAGCGTTCTGCCGAGGCGCCGGCTCGCCTCGCTCAGCAGATGCAGCCGATGTCGGGCGACCATGACGCGCATCCGGACCCTGCAGACCGCGACGCTGACGACCCCCGCCACCGCCACACCCGTGACGACTACGATGCGGCCGCCTACGGAGATGACAGGCAAGGCGACGCCGTAGATGCAGGCGGCCGCCGCAAGGGAGAGGACGCTGATCATCAGGGTGTGCCGGAGCGGCAGCAACGCGGCGGCCACGAGAGGTGCGACCGTCGCATAGACAGCCCACCGGAGGAGGCCGTTGCCCGAGACTTCGACCACCAGGGCTGAGAACAGCGCTATGTACCCGACGAGGAGCGCGACTACCCATTCGTCCCTTCGAAGGGTGATCGCCATATCCTGCTCTCCCTTGTGTTTCTTGGGAAGGCCGGTCACTTCTCATCACGCTAACAGACGGATGATTCTCCGTCCTGTGGGGTTAAACAAGTTTCCGCCGTCAATTGCAAACAATAAGCCTTCATCCGGTCACCATCCGTAGTCGGGGCGTGGCTGTAAATCGTTCCGGCGGGCGAGGTCACTTCCGGTTGGCCAGCAGCTCGGTGATCTTCTCGCGCATGAACACGGAGGACTCCTCGGCCCGCTCCTCCCAGGCGAAGACACAGGCCGTCAGGGTGCCGTCGAAGCCGTTCGCGTGCAGTTCGCGGAAGAGTTCGTCGAAGTCGACCTCGCCCTCGCCCATGTCGAGGTGCTGGTGGATGCGGGCCTGAGTGCCGGGGGGATTGAGGATGTAGCGGTTGCCCGAGGACGCCGTGTGGTCGAAGGCGTCGGCGAGGTGGACGTGGGTGAGGAGTTCGCCCGCGTACTTGATGATGCCGGGGGCGTCGTTTCCGATGTGGAAAGTGTGCGGGGCGCAGTAGAGGAAGGTGACGTTCGGGTGGTTGATGCCGCGGATGAGGTTGATCGCGTCGTAGCCGTTCTCGATGAAGTCGTCGGGGTGCGGTTCCAGGGCGAGCTTGATGCCCTCGCGCTCGAACAGCGGGAGGAGTTCCTCCAGGGAATTCCAGAACTGGGCTTCGCTGCGGTCGGGGTCCTCCGGGCGGCCGTTGAACTCCGAGATCATGCTGTCCACGCCGAGGTCCGCGGCGATCTGGATCGAGCGCTTCCAGTAGCGGACGGCGGCCTGGCGGGCGTCGTCGTCCGGCCCGGACCAGCGGAACAACGGCAGCAGTGAGGAGATCCCGACGCCCGCCGTGTCCAGAGCCTTGCGGAACTTGTGGACCGTCGCGTCGTCCACGCGCGGGTGGCGGAAGAAGGGGATGAAGTCCTCGCGCGGTGACAGCTCGATCCACTCGTAGCCCAACTCGGCCACGGTGGCGGGGAGCTCGAGGAGCGGGGTGTTGCGGATCATGTAGGGGTCGAGAGCGATCTTCATGGGGAGGGCTCCTTGGTGATGGTCGTTCCGTTCCGGGCAGGACCGGTCGACGCGTTGCTCGGACAGGACGGGGTCTCCCGCAGTGGCTCTGCACGGCGGCCGCGGACCGCGACACTCGCTCCCTGTTCGAGGAAGGCGCGGGCGGTCGCGCGGCCGGTGCCGGTGCCGGCTCGGCTGACGAGGATGACTTGGCCCTGGTAGGGGTAGGTGGCCCAGGCGATCACGACCGCAGTGACTCCTGCAGTGACTCCCGCAGCGCCGCGTCGGCGGCCTTGAGCACTTCGGCGGCCACGGCGACACCCTCGACGCGGCCGAGTTCGGTGTCCTCGTGCTCGATGTTGACCAGCATGTCCGGGTCGACCTCGTGGAGGGCGCGCAGGAACTCGGTCCAGTAGGCGACGTCGTGGCCCTTGCCGAGGGCGACGAAGTCCCAGGCGGCATCCCTGGGCCACTCGTTGGCCCACTCGTCGCCGCCGAGGTTGGTCCGCGGCTCGTCGGGCGACAGGCGCCGGAAGCTGTTGTCGAGCACCCCGTTGAGTGCGGCGTGCTCGGGGTTGATGCGGACGTCCTTGGCGGCGGCGTGGAAGACGAGCTCGCCGAGGTGGCGAACGACGGCGACCGGATCCATCTGCTGCCAGAACAGGTGGGAGGCGTCCAGTTCGACACCCACGTGGGTCGCGCCGGTGAGGTCGATGAGCTTGTGCACGTCGGCGGAGTTGAACACGACGTTCTGCGGGTGCAGTTCCAGGGCGACCTTGACGTCGTGGTCGCGGGCGAGGCGGTCGGTCTCGCGCCAGAAGTCGGCGGCGATTTTCCACTGGTGGTCCAGCACGTCCAAGGCCGCGGAGTTCCAGGCGTTGACGATCCAGTTGGGGCGGGTGGCGCCGGGCTCGCCGCCGGGCAGGCCGGACATGGTCACGAGGCGGTGCTGTCCGAGGCGCTGGGCCAGGCGGATGGAGCGGCGGATGTCCTCGGCGTGCTTCTCGCCGATGGCGGGGTTCGGGTGCAGTGGGTTGCCGTTGGCGTTGAGGCCGGCGATGGAGACGCCGGTGCCCTCGAAGAGGCCGAGGAAGTCGTCCCGGGCGGTGTCGCTGACGAGGATGTCGTCGAAGGTCGGTACGTGCGCCGCGGGCAGGAAGCCGCCGGTGTTGATCTCCAGGCCGGTCAGGCCGAGATCGGCGACGATTTTGATCGCTTCCGGCAGCGGCCGGTCGTGCAGGATCGCGTTGTAGAGGCCCAGTTTCATCGTGTGTTTCCTCAGTGCTTCTCGACGGTGCGGACGGGGCCGCAAGTGCGGGTGGTGCGGGGGAGCCGGTGTCGCTCGGTTGCGAACCGGTGGGGTCGGCCGGGCCGGCCGGGTCGGCTCACCGCACGACGGTGACCGTCGTGCCGGCGGCGCCGGCGGAGGCGACGACCGCGTCGATGACGCGCAGGTTGTGCAGCCCGTCGGCCAGTGTGGGACACGGGGGAAGGCGGTCCAGGCCGGCGATCTGCTCCAGGAAGGCGCGGGCCTGCCAGACGAAGAACTCGTGCTGGCCGTGGCCGACGCTGGGGAAGTCCATGGGCAGGCCACCGGCGATGTAGGGGTGGCCGGGGCCGACCACCACCCGCCGGTAGCCGTCCACCGGGTCGGAGGCCGCCGCGTCGGCGATGGTGAACTCGGCCGGCCGGGACAGTTCGAAGGTCGCGGCGCCGTCCTTCGTGAACACCTCGAAGCCAAGGGAGTTGGCCAGTCCGCGGGCGATCCGTGAGACGGAGAAGGTGCCGACGGCGCCGGAGGCGAACGTCGCGGTGAAGGTGGCGATGTCCTCGTTCTCGACGGGCTCGCGTTCCTGGCTCACCTGTACGTCGGCCGAGTGCCCGACCGCGGTGCCCAACGGCACAGGGCGCTCGGCCACCTGGGTCGACAGGATGGCGCCCTGCACGCTCCGGACGGGACCGCAGAAGTATTCGCCGAGATCGATGAGGTGGCTCCCGACGTCGGACAGCGCCCCGGAGCCGGGTCCGCCGCGGTAGCGCCAGCTGATGGGTGCGTCCGGGTTGTGCCCGTAGTCGCACCAGTAGTGCCCGTTGAAGTGCTGGACCGGCCCGAGCGAGCCCTCCAGCACCTGCTGCCGAATGGCGTTGACCGCGGGCGAGCGGCGGAAGGTGAAGCCGGTGGCCGCTACCAAGCCGGTGCCTTCGGCGGCCTTCACCATGGCCTCGGCGTCCGCCACGGACGGCGCGAGCGGCTTCTCGCACAGTACGTGCTTGCCCGCCGCCAGCAGCGCCTCGACGATCTCGCGGTGCAGGTGGTTGGCGACCACGACGCTGACCGCGTCGATGTCATCCGCCCGGGCGATCGCCCGCCAGTCGGTTTCGGCCCGCTCGAAGCCGTAGCGGCGGGCGGCGTCGCGGGCGAAGGGCTCGTGGGCGTCGGCGACGGCGACCAGGCGCACCTCGGGCAGCCCGGCTCCGTACAGGGTCGCGGCCTGCCGGTAGCCGTTGAGGTGGGCCCGGCCCGCCATTCCGGCCCCGATGACCGCCACCCCGATCGGCCTTGTGCTCATGGTGGTTCCTCTCCGACGCGCCGCCGCGCCGTGACTAGGGGGATGTGGGACCGAGAGTCATGGGGGGCCCGGTTCTTTCCCGGGCTCAGCCAGCCAAGACCTCGCTTAAAGCGCTTTAAGTGCTGGTACTATCGGCGGCGTCACAGGCAGATGTCAAGGGTGCTGCCGCAAATCCACGGGAGGCCGCGTGGACGAGCTCGGTTCCGCCGGCCCCGTGGGCTCCAACGACGCGAATCCGCGTCCCCGGCTGGAGGACGTCGCCGCGCGCGTCGGCCTGTCCACGGCGTCGGTGTCACTGGTGCTGCGAGGCGTGCCGGGGCCGAGTGAGCGCACCCGGCAGCGGGTCCTGAAGGCGGCCGCCGACCTCGGCTACCGCCCGGACCGCACCGCCAGTGCCCTGGCCAGCAAGCGCAGCCGGCTGCTCGGCGTCATGATCAACGTCCACAGCGCCTTCCAGGCCGAGCTGGTCGAGCACCTCCACACGGCGGCCGAAGAGGTCGGCTACGACCTCGTCCTGAGTACCCAGACCCGGACCCGCGACGAGAACACGGCAATCGAGACGCTCCTGTCCTTCCGCTGCGAGGCGCTGATCCTCCTCGGGCCGGTGGCCCCCGCCTCCGTACTCGCCGACCTCGACCGCAAGGCGCCCGTCATCTCGGTGGGTCGCCGCATCACCGGAGCCGGTCTCGACGTCGTACGCAGCGCCGACGATGACGGAGTCGGCCAGATCATCGACCACCTGGCAGGGCTGGGTCACCGTGCGATCGTCTACGTCGACGGCGGCAAGGGCGTCATCGCGACCGACCGTCGTCGCGGCTACCGCGCCGCCATGCGCCGCCATGGTCTCGACGCGCAGATCAGGGTCCTCCACGGGGATCTCACCGAGGAGGCCGGAGACAAGGTCGGTCGGCATCTCCTCGGCGACGGTGATCTGCCGACCGCCGTCGTGACGTTCAACGACCGGAGCGCCATCGGCGTGCTCACCGCCCTCCGGGGGGCCGGGGTCGGCGTTCCCGGCGATGTCTCCGTCGCGGGCTACGACGACGACACCCTGTCCCGGCTGGCCTGCTTCGATCTGACCACGGTCAGCCAGAACGCCGAGGAGCAGGCCCGTCAGGCCGTCCTGGCCGCAGTCGAGCGCCTCGACCAGGGCCGCGCCGTGCCCCGCGAGATCGTCCTTGCCCCCTCCCTCGTCGTTCGCGGAACGACGGCGCGGCCGCGCTGATCCCAGCGAACCGTTCTGCGCTGCCGCGCGGGCAGGCAAATGCGTGGCTTATGCAGCCTTTTGTGGCGGATAACGGAACGGTATGCATTTTGTGGGCGGTGTCTTGACACCTTTCCGAAACGCAAGCATGCTCTGGCCACATCTTAAAGCGATTTAAAAGATCGCGGAGCCGCTATCCACCACTGAGTCCGGCGTTGCCGTGATCGGTGCCGCGACACCCCCGCGACGGGCCGTTCCACTCCGGTCTTCCCCACGCATTCGTGCGACCCGGGTCGCACACATCACCACAGCCCGAGACATGCCAAGACCCGCTCACGCACCCGCCCGGCATCACATGAAGGAGCACCCCAGCACATGGAACGCACACTGCCCCGGCGGCCGGCCGGCCGCCGTCTCTCCAGCAGGGGCCTGACCGTGGTGAGCCTGCTCGCCCTGGCGGCCACCGCGCTGACCGGGTGCGCCAGCGGCAAGGCCGGCGGCGACAGCGCCGGCCAGGCGACGGCGACGTCCGGCGGCGGAACGATGTCCGGCACGAAGAGCGGCGGCAAGGTCTCCCTCGTCGTCATCGGCGGCAAGTCCGACGACCCGTTCTTCTCCACGGTCAAACGGGGTGTCGAGGACGCGGGCAAGCTGGTGAAGGCCGGCGGCGGCTCGGTCACCTACCTCGGCCCGGCCAACTACGACAACCTCGGCCCGGACGCCGCCAAGCTCACCCAGACCGCCATATCGCAGAACCCGTCGGCGATCCTCGTGCCGGACTGGGTGCCCGAGAACCAGGACTCCGCGATCAAGCAGGCCATCGCCAAGGGCATCACGGTGTTCATCTACAACTCCGGCGGCATCAGCGCGGCCAACAAGGTCGGCGCGGTGAAGTACATCGGGTCGGACGACTACGAGGCGGGCAAGGCCGGCGGCGTCAAGTTCGCCGAAGAGGGCGCCAAGAACATCCTGTGCGTCAACACCGTGCCCGGCTCCGCCAACCAGGAGGCCCGCTGCAAGGGCATCAAGGACGGCGCGAAGAGCAAGGGCTCCTCCGCCAAGCAACTCCCGCTGCCCTCCTCCAACTTCGGCAACCCGTCCGCCGTCACCCAGGCCATCAAGGGCGCGCTGCTGAAGGACAGCAGCGTCGACGCCGTGGTGACGATCGGCGTCGGGGACGCGGACAGCGCCGCCGCGGCGATCAAGCAGGCGAACGTCGGCTCCAAGGTCAAGTTCGGCACCTTCGACCTCTCACAGAGCCAGCTCGACCGGATCAAGGCCGGCACCGAACTGTTCGCCATCGACCAGCAGCCGTATCTGCAGGGCTTCTACGTCGTGTCGATGGCCAACCAGTACCTGTCCTACGGCGTGCTGCCGCCGCAGAACCCGATCCTGACCGGCCCGCTGCTGGTCACCAAGGACAACGTCGACAAGGCGATCGCCGGTGCCAAGGCCGGCGTGCGCTGACCCGTCCTCAGGTGCCGGGCCTCTCCCCGGGCCCGGCACCTGCCCCCAGCCGTACGCGCACCACATCCGGATCCACGAAGGTGACCACTCCGATGACAACCTCACTTCCCGACACGGCGGCCGAGAACACGACCGACGCCGCCGCTCCGCCGAAGCAGTCCGAGAGCCCGCTGGGGCAGTTGTGGCACCGTCCCGAGGCCGGTGCCCTCATCGGAACGATCAGTGTCTTCGTCTTCTTCGCCATCTTCGGCGGGACCCAGTTCATGGCCCCGGCGGGTGCCGCGAGCTGGCTGAACATCGCCGCCGAGCTCGGGATCATCGCGATCCCGGTCGGCTTGCTGATGATCGCCGGTGAGCTGGACGTATCCGTCGGGTCGGTGCTGGCGGGCAGTTCGATGACGCTGGCCATCGTCTCCGGCCACTGGGGCGCCCCGATGATCGTCGGGATCCTCCTCGCGCTCGGTCTCGGCCTGTTGACCGGGCTGCTGAACGGGCTCCTGGTGACCCGCACCAATGTGCCCTCCCTGGTGGTCACGCTGGCGACGCTGTCCGGGATGGCCGGTCTGACCCTGGGCCTGTCCCGGGTGACCACCGGCACCACCAGCGTCGCGATCAATCCCGATCCGCTGTCCAAGGCGCTGTTCGGGAAGCTGATCGCCGGCCAGTTCGAGGTTGCGATCTTCTGGTGGCTGGGTCTTGCGGTGGTGGTCACGGTGGTGCTGCAGCTGATGAAGTACGGCAACTGGATCTTCGCGATCGGCGGTGACAAGGAGAGCGCCCGCGCCACCGGTATCCCTGTCGACCGGGTGAAGATCGCCCTGTATATGGCGTCCGGCTTCGGTGCCGCCCTGGTCGGCGTGATCCAGACCATTCTCTACAACGGCGCGCAGGTCGCAGGCGGCCAGTCCTTCGTCTTCAACTCCATCATCGCCGTGGTCGTCGGCGGCGTGCTGTTGACCGGCGGCTACGGCTCCGTCTTCGGTGTGGTGCTGGGCACGCTCACGTTCGCCATCGTCAACCAGGGGATCTACTACACCGGGTGGAACTCCGACTGGGCCAGCCTCATCCTCGGCATCCTCATCCTCGCCGCGGTGCTGATGAACAACACGTTCCGCCGCCTCGCCCTGTCCTACAAGCCCCGCTCCGCGAAGAAGGCCTGACCATGACCACCCCCCTGCTCCGCCTCACCGGCATCGGCAAGTCCTTCCTCGGCACCAACGCACTGCAGGACATCTCCCTGGCAGTGGATGCCGGTAAAGTGCTGTGCCTGCTGGGCGACAACGGCGCCGGCAAGTCCACCCTGATCAAGATCCTCTCTGGCTTCCACAAGCCCACCACCGGCACCATCGAAGTGGGCGGCGAGAAAGTCGAGTTCAACAGCCCGCGCGACGCCAGCGCCCGGGGCATCGCCACCGTCCACCAGTTCGGCGGCACCTTCCCGCTGATGGGCGTCGGCCGCTGCTTCTTCGTCGGCTCCGAACCCACCAAGGGCTTCGGCCCGTTCAGGCTGTTCGACAAGAAGCTGGCCGGTGAGATCGCGGTACGGGAGATGCAGTCCCTGGGCATCACCCGTGTCACCGACGGCAACCGCCTGGTGGGCAGCCTGTCGGGAGGTGAGCGCCAGGCTCTGGCGATCGCCCGCGCCGTCTACTTCGGCGCCAACGTCCTCATCCTCGACGAGCCCACCGCCGCCCTCGGCGTGAAGGAAGCCGCGCACGTCCTGCGCATCGTCATGCAGGCCAGGGCCAAGGGCGTCGCGGTCATCCTGGTCACCCACAACGTCCGCCACGCGATGATGGTCGGCGACCACTTCGCCGTACTGATTCGTGGTCAGAAGGCCGACGACTTCCGCAAGGGCGAACGCACCCGCGAGGAGATCACCGACCTGATGGCCGGCGGCGAGGCCATGGCCCACCTCGAAGCCGAACTCGCCCAACTCCAGGCCGACGCCTGACCGTCGCTGCCCCGCAGAGAGCCGCCCAGGGCTGGTGCCCGGGGGGGGGTTGAAGTTGGCGTTTCCGAGGGTGTTTGGGAGTTAACACG
>NZ_JBSFMM010000085.1:0-45112 GCF_053599555.1 Streptomyces sp. NPDC000941 | reverse complement strand
CGCCGGTCGATTAGACCGGCGCCTCAAGGCCATGGAGCGGACGACGAGATTCGAACTCGCGACCCTCACCTTGGCAAGGTGATGCTCTACCAACTGAGCCACGTCCGCATGCATCCGACTGGCTTTCACCAACCGGCGCGGCATCACTCTACCTCATCCACCGAGGTGGTCGAGGCGATGATGAGAGCGGGTGACAGGGATCGCACACTGCGCCTCCCCCTTGGAAAGGGGGCGCTCTACTACTGAGCTACACCCGCGTGGCATCCGACCGGCTCTCGCCGATCGGCGTGTCCATCACCCTACCCGATCCACCGGAGTGGTTCGGTAAGGCGATGCGAGCGGGTGACAGGGATTGCACACTGCGCCTCCCTCTTGGAAAGAGGGCGCTCTACTACTGAGCTACACCCGCATGTTCCTCGGGGTTTGCCTTCCGGCCTGGCCCCTCGGCGTGATCCAGACTCTAGCGGATCACCAGGGTGGGTGTGCAACTCGGCGGCGGAGGCCGCTCAGTGGCCGCTCAGTTCGACGCGTTGAACGCCTCGTAGACCTTCTTGGGGATCCGGCCGCGCGGCGGGACCTCCATGCCGTGCGACCGGGCCCAGGCGCGGACCGCGGCCGGGTCGGGGGCGACGGAGGTGCGGCGGTACGCCTTGCCGGAGCGGGCCCGCTTGCGGCCGGCTTCCACGTAGGGCTCGAGAAGGCCGCGGAGTTTCTCCGCATTGGCAGTGTTGAGGTCGATCTCGTACGCCCTGCCGTCAAGTCCGAACGAGACCGTCTCCTCCGCCTGACCCCCGTCGATGTCGTCGGAGAGCGTGACTACTACGCGCTGCGCCACGGGATATCGGTCCTTTCGGGCTGCATCGATGCGTTGACGTGCAAAGATGGCAGCTGTCCTGTTGTTAGTGAACAATGCTTTTTCATTTGTACAGCGGCGAGCAATGCATTGTGAAGCCCCACTAATTCTGCCCGCGTGTCACGCCGCAATCGGGACCATACGTTTTTCCTGGAACTTTCCCCAGTGGATGGTGGCGCCGATGCTTAAACGTGACGGAAGGCGAGGCTCATCTACCCGCGTAGATTTTGGGCCGGGGTACGCTGGGCGAACCGCCTTACGCACCAGCACCACACCACCGGGAGTGCCAGTGGCACGCGTCGTAGTCGACGTCATGCTCAAGCCGGAGATCCTCGACCCCCAGGGACAGGCGGTGCAGCGCGCGCTGCCCCGTCTGGGTTTCGAGGGGATCGCCGACGTCCGTCAGGGCAAGCGCTTTGAACTCGAGGTGGAGGGCCCGGTCGACGATGCCGCCCTCGCCCGTATCCGCGAGATCGCGGAGACCTTCCTCGCCAACACCGTGATCGAGGACTTCACCGTGCGGATCGAGGCCGACCAGGCCGCGGATGCCGCCCTCGCCGCGCGGGCGGAGTCGTGACCGCACGCGTCGGAGTCATCACCTTCCCCGGCACGCTCGACGACCGCGACACCCAGCGCGCGGTCCGGGTCGCCGGTCTTGAGGCCGTACCGCTGTGGCACCGCGACAAGGACCTCAAGCAGGTCGACGCGGTCGTGCTGCCGGGTGGCTTCTCGTATGGCGACTATCTGCGGGCCGGAGCGATCTCCCGCTTCTCCCCGGTAATGGAGTCGGTGATCGAGCAGGCGAAGGCGGGCATGCCCGTACTTGGCATCTGCAATGGTTTCCAGGTTCTCACCGAGACTCATCTGCTGCCCGGTGCGATGCTGCGGAACAACCATCTGCACTTCATCTGCCGTGATCAGAAGTTGCGAGTGGAAAACGCCGAGACCGCCTGGACCCGCTCCTACGAGCAGGGCCAGGAGATCAACATCCCGCTCAAGAACATCGACGGCCGCTATGTGGCCGACGAGCGGGTTCTGGATGAACTTGAAGCCGAGGGCCGTGTCGCCTTCCGTTACGAAGGCGGGGGGCTTGGGGGGTACCCCCCCAAAGAACGCAGCAATCCGAATGGTTCGCTGCGCGACATCGCCGGCATCACCAACGAGGCGGGCAATGTCGTCGGCCTCATGCCGCACCCCGAGCACGCCGTCGAGCCGCTGATCGGCACCGGGCGCACCGACGGGCTCGGATTCTTCACCTCGATCCTCAAGAACCTGGTTGACGCATGAGCCTGGACACCGTCAAGCACGCGGAACAGACCCCGGACGTCCAGCAGCCCTGGGCCGAGCTCGGCCTCAAGCAGGACGAGTACGAGCGCATCCGCGCCATCCTCGGCCGCCGCCCGACCGGCGCCGAGCTGGCCATGTACTCCGTCATGTGGTCCGAGCACTGCTCGTACAAGTCGAGCAAGGTCCATCTGCGGCAGTTCGGCGACAAGGCCCCCGCCTCCGACGCACTGCTCGTCGGTATCGGCGAGAACGCGGGCGTGGTCGACGTCGGCCAGGGCTATGCGGTCACCTTCAAGGTCGAGTCGCATAACCACCCCTCCTATATCGAGCCGTACCAGGGCGCGGCCACCGGCGTGGGCGGCATCGTCCGCGACATCCTCGCCATGGGCGCCCGCCCGGTCGCGGTGATGGACCCGCTGCGCTTCGGCGCCGCCGACCACCCCGACACCAAGCGGGTGCTGCCCGGTGTGGTCGCGGGCGTCGGCGGCTACGGCAACTGTCTGGGCCTGCCCAACATCGGCGGCGAGGTCGTCTTCGACCCCTGCTACCAGGGCAACCCGCTGGTCAACGCGCTGTGCGTGGGCGTCATGAAGCACGAGGACATCCACCTCGCCAAGGCCTCGGGCACGGGCAACAAGGTCATCCTCTACGGCGCCCGCACCGGCGGCGACGGTATCGGCGGCGTCTCCGTACTCGCCTCCGAGACCTTCGACGATACGAAGCCGACGAAGCGCCCCGCCGTCCAGGTCGGCGACCCCTTCCAGGAGAAGCTGCTCATCGAGTGCACCCTGGAGATCTTCAAGGAGAACCTGGTCGCCGGCATCCAGGACCTCGGCGGCGCCGGGCTCTCCTGCGCCACCAGCGAGCTGGCCTCGGCCGGCTCCGGCGGTATGCGGGTCGAGCTGGACACGGTGCATCTGCGCGACGCGACCCTCTCGCCCGAGGAGATCCTCATGAGCGAGTCGCAGGAAAGAATGTGCGCGATCGTCGAGCCGGACAAGGTCGACCGCTTCCTGGAGATCTGCGAGAAGTGGGACGTCATCGCCACCGTCATCGGTGAGGTCACCGAGGGCGAGCGGCTGGAGATCTTCTGGCACGGCGAGCAGATCGTCGACGTCCCGCCGCGCACGGTCGCCCACGAGGGCCCGGTGTACGAGCGCCCATACGCCCGCCCGGAGTGGCAGGACGCGCTCCAGGCCGACGACGCGAACAAGCTGCCGCGCCCGGCGACCGCCGATGAGCTGCGCGAGCAGGTCCTCAAGGTCGTCTCCTCGCCGAACCAGGCCTCCAAGTCCTGGATCACCGACCAGTACGACCGCTTCGTCCAGGGCAACACGGTCCTCGCCCAGCCCGAGGACTCCGGCATGGTCCGTATCGACGAGGAGACCGGCCTCGGCGTCGCGGTCGCCACGGACGGCAACGGCCGCTACGCCAAGCTCGACCCGTACGCGGGCGCGCAGCTCGCGCTCGCCGAGGCGTACCGCAATGTCGCCGCCTCCGGCGCCAAGCCGCTGGCGATCTCCGACTGTCTGAACTTCGGCTCGCCCGAGGACCCGGCGGTCATGTGGCAGTTCGCCGAGGCCACCCGCGGCCTGGCCGACGGCTGTCTGACCCTGGGCACCCCGGTCACCGGCGGCAATGTCTCCCTGTACAACCAGACCGGGGACGTGGCCATCCACCCGACGCCGGTCGTCGCCGTCCTCGGCGTGATCGACGATGTGGCGCGCCGCACCCCGATCGGCTTCGCGGAGGAGGGCCAGCTGCTGTACCTGCTCGGCGACACCGAGCAGGAGTTCGGCGGTTCGGCCTGGTCGCAGACCATCCATGACCACCTCGGCGGGCTGCCGCCGAAGGTGGACCTGGAGCGCGAGCGGCTGCTCGGCGAGATCCTGATCTCGGCCTCGCGCGACGGCATGGTCGACGCGGCGCACGATCTGTCCGACGGCGGTCTGATCCAGGCCCTGGTCGAGTCGTGTCTGCGCGGTGGCAAGGGCGCCCGGATCGTCGTACCCGACGGGATTGCCCCGTTCGTCTTCCTGTTGTCGGAGTCGGCGGGCCGGGCCGTGGTGGCCGTTCCGCGCAGCGAGGAAGTCCGCTTCAACGACATGTGCGGGGCGCGGGGGCTTCCGGCGGCCCGGATCGGCGTGGTGGACGGGGACGCGATCGACGTCCAGGGCCAGTTCGGCATTCCGCTGGCGGAGCTCAAGGAAGCACACGAGGCGACGATCCCGGGCCTGCTCGTCTGAGACTCGTCCGAGATACGGAACAAGCCCCGCTCCCTGCCGTCACACAGGGGGCGGGGCCGCTTCATGGCGGTGGCGGTCAGCGCCAGAACGCGTTCGAGGCGTCGATGTCCTCATGGCATTCGTCGATGTCGCTGATCTTCCCGCCGACGATCGTGAAGAACATGCCTTCCTTCATATCGAGGCCGCGGTCCTCGCGCTCCGCGCGGCACCGGTGGACGGAGATCACATGCCCGCGCCCGTCGGCCGCCAGCGTCTCCAGTTCGACGCGCAGGGTGCCGCCGGTGACGTCGTACTGGCGGCGGTACAGCTGGACGCAGGCCTCGCGGCCCTTGTGATGTCCGGATATGGAGCTCTCGCCGGGGACGTGGTGGGTCACGTCGGTGGTCATCAGCTCTGACAGGGTTTCCATGTCGCCGCCGATGAACGCTTCGTAGCCGCGGCGGATCAGGGCGCAATCCGGGTGCTCAGCCATGGCGGTTCACGCCTTTCGTGCTGATTTCTCTCGCTTTCTCTTCCATCCTCTGCCGCCGTCCCCGGGCTGTCCATGCTTATCGGGGCTCCTCCGTGGGGCTGCTCGATAAGCTCGGCCGCATGCCGCCCCGTGCCCGTGCCCGCACCTATGACCTGGCCAAGACGCGCGCCGCCGTGACCGCGCAGTTCGAGCATGTACGGGAGGCGGTGCGCGGCCTGGACGAGGAGCGGCTGGGCGCGCCGACCCGGCTCGGCGGCTGGACGGTCCGCGAGCTGGTCGCGCATCTGTCGATGGCCGTGGAGGCGGTCGCGCGCCATCTGGAGCAGCCCGCGCCGCCCGCGCGGGAGGTCACCGCCACCGGCTGGGTGGCCACGACAGCCCCGCGCGCCGGCGACATCGACGAGAAAACCCGCGTACTGGCGGCGAGCGCGGAGCCGGCCGAGCTGCTGGACCGGGCCGCCGCGCGCTTCGCCGAGCTGGTGCCCGATGCCCCCGGCGACCGGCTGCTGGCGACCCGGGCGGGGGCGATGCGGCTCGACGACTTCCTGGTCACCCGCTGTGTCGAGCTGGTCGTGCACACCGACGACCTGGCGGCCGCGCTCGGCGCCTCCGTCCCGTACGACCTTCCGTACGACCGCCAGGCCCTGGCCGCCGCCACGCGCCTGCTCGCCGACGCGCTCGCGGCGAAGGCGCCCGGGGGCTCGGTCGAGGTCCGCGTCCCGCCGTACGCGGTCGTGCAGTGCGTCGAGGGGCCGCGGCACACCCGTGGCACGCCTCCGAACGTCGTCGAGACGGCCCCGCTGACCTGGATCCGTCTCGCCACGGGCCGTCTGGACTGGTCCGAGGCGGTCGAGGAGGCCGAGGTCACGGCGAGCGGCGAGCGGGCCGATATCGCGCCCTACCTGCCGCTGCTGGGCTGACGGGCCGGGCGTACCAAGGCGTCCGGGGGCGTCCGGCGCGCCGCGGCCCGGTCTGCGGGCGCGTTCGAAGGGGCCTTCCGGAAGGTCCGGAAGGCCTTCCGGGAATGTGACTTACGCCCCCCTGGCGGTCCCTCGTTCGGAGGTGCCGCGGAACTGGCCTAGACTCGACGACGTGCCACGTGGTGACGGACGACTCAGCCACGACCTGCTCCCCGGAGAGAAGGGCCCCCAAGACGCCTGTGGCGTCTTCGGAGTCTGGGCTCCGGGCGAAGAGGTCGCCAAACTCACCTATTTCGGGCTGTACGCACTGCAGCACCGCGGACAGGAGTCCGCGGGCATCGCGGTGAGCAACGGCTCCCAGATCCTGGTCTTCAAGGACATGGGCCTGGTTTCCCAGGTCTTCGACGAAACCTCCCTCAGCTCTCTCCAAGGTCATATCGCGGTCGGTCACGCCCGCTACTCCACCACCGGTGCCTCGGTGTGGGAGAACGCGCAGCCGACCTTCCGCGCGACCGCCCATGGCTCGATCGCGCTGGGCCACAACGGAAACCTGGTCAACACCGCCCAGCTCGCCGAGATGGTCGCGGCGCTGCCCCGGGGCAACGGCCGCGCCACCCAGGTGGCCGCGACCAACGACACCGACCTGGTCACCGCCCTGCTCGCGGGGCAGGTCGACAAGGACGGCAAGCCGCTGACCGTCGAGCAGGCGGCCCCGATCGTGCTGCCCGACGTCAAGGGTGCTTTCAGCCTCGTCTTCATGGACGAGCAGACCCTCTACGGCGCCCGTGACCCGCAGGGCGTCCGCCCGCTGGTCCTCGGCCGCCTGGAGCGCGGCTGGGTGCTGGCATCCGAGACCGCCGCCCTCGACATCTGCGGCGCCTCGTTCATCCGGGAGATCGAGCCCGGTGAGATGGTCGCGATCGACGAGAACGGACTGCGCTCGACGATGTTCGCGGAGCCGCGCCCCAAGGGCTGCGTCTTCGAGTACGTCTACCTGGCCCGCCCGGACACCGATATCGCCGGCCGGAACGTGTATCTGTCCCGGGTGGAGATGGGCCGCAGGCTGGCCGCCGAGGCCCCGGCAGACGCCGACCTGGTGATAGCCACCCCGGAGTCCGGCACCCCGGCCGCCGTGGGCTACGCGGAGGCCAGCGGGATCCCGTACGGCTCGGGGCTGGTCAAGAACGCGTATGTGGGCCGGACCTTCATCCAGCCCTCGCAGACCATCCGCCAGCTGGGTATCCGGCTCAAGCTGAACCCGCTGAAGGAGGTCATCCGGGGCAAGCGCCTGGTGGTCGTCGACGACTCGATCGTCCGCGGCAACACCCAGCGCGCGCTGGTCCGGATGTTGCGCGAGGCCGGGGCGGCGGAGGTGCACATCCGCATCAGCAGCCCGCCCATCAAGTGGCCGTGCTTCTTCGGCATCGACTTCGCGACCCGGGCCGAGCTGATCGCCAACGGGCTGTCGGTCGAGGAGATCGGCAAGTCGCTGGGCGCGGACTCGCTCGCGTACATCTCCACGGACGGGATGATCGAGGCGACCACGATCGCCAAGGGGAACCTGTGCCGGGCCTGCTTCGACGGTGAGTACCCGATGGAGCTTCCGGACCCCGAACTGCTCGGCAAGCACCTCCTGGAGGCGGAGACGCAGGCTCCGGTCCGCAGCGACGCGGACGGTGTGGCGACCCTGACCGCGGGTGTCGGCGGCGCGGACGCGCTGCGGCGTCCCTAGGCGTCCCCAGGCGGCCGGTCGCCCGTAGGCGGCCGTCGGTAGGGCGGTCGGCCTCAGGGCCGGCCGTACGTCCAGCGCGGCCGTACGTCCAGTGCGCGTGGAGAGCGCCTCAAGAGCTCCCTTTTCACCACCACACGAAAGATCTCAACGTCATGTCTGAGCCTTCCCCGGGCACGGCCGGGTCCACGTACGCGAGCGCGGGCGTCGACATCGAGGCGGGCGACCGCGCGGTCGAGCTGATGAAGGAGTGGGTGAAGAAGGCCACCCGCCCCGAGGTCGTGGGCGGCCTCGGCGGCTTCGCCGGGCTCTTCGACGCCTCCGCCCTCAAGCGCTACGAGCGGCCGCTGCTGGCCTCGGCCACCGACGGGGTCGGCACCAAGGTGGACCTGGCGCGCCGGATGGGGGTCTACGACACCATCGGCCGCGACCTGGTCGGCATGGTCGTGGACGACCTGGTGGTCTGCGGCGCCGAGCCGCTGTTCATGACCGACTACATCTGCGTCGGCAAGGTGTATCCGGAGCGGGTCGCCGCCATCGTCAAGGGCATCGCCGAGGGGTGTGCGCTGGCGGGCTGCGCTCTGGTGGGCGGCGAGACCGCCGAGCACCCGGGGCTGCTGGGCGCCGATGAGTTCGATGTGGCCGGCGCCGGTACGGGCGTGGTCGAGGCCGACCGGGTGCTGGGCGCGGATCGTATCCGGACGGGTGACGCCGTGATCGCCATGGAGTCGTCCGGACTTCACTCGAACGGGTACTCACTCGTCCGCCATGTGCTCTTCGAGCGGGCCGGCTGGTCGCTGGACCGGGAGGTTCCGGAGCTCGGCCGGACGCTGGGGGAGGAGCTGCTGGAGCCCACCCGGATCTACTCGCTGGACTGTCTGGCCCTCACTCGGACCACCGAGGTGCACGCCTTCTCGCATATCACCGGCGGCGGGCTCGCGAACAACCTGGCGCGGGTCGTCCCGGACGGGCTGCGCGCGGTGGTCGATCGCTCCACCTGGACCCCGGGCCCGGTCTTCGGCCTGGTCGGGACCGTGGGCTCGGTCGAGCGGGCGGAGCTGGAGAAGACCCTGAACATGGGCGTCGGCATGATGGCCGTCGTGCCCGGGGAGTCGGTCGATGTGGCGCTTGCCACACTCGCGGACCGCGGCGTCGAGGCATGGGTCAGCGGCGAGATCGTCGAGCGGACCGCCGAGCACGCCGAGGCCGTGTCCATGACCGGCGACTACGCGAGCTGACGGCGAGCCGAGCGTGAAGACGGCGCCGACCGTGAAGACAGCACAGAAGCCGGTCCGAGGCGGATGCCCCGGACCGGCGGAGGTGCGGCTCGCAGCCGAGCGCCTGAAACGACCTGAAATGAATGGTCAGGCGCGACGACGCTGCGCGGCCGGCCCCGACTGTTCGTCGGCGTCGTCCTCGTCATCGTCGTCGTTGTACAGATCCGCGTACTGTGCGTACGGGTCGTTGTCCAGCTCATCGTCCTCGAACTGCTCGCCATTCGGCGGCGGGTTCGATGGCGATGCGCCCAGCTCATCAGCCAGGCGTGAGAGGTCAGTCCCACCGCTGTTGTACTTCAGCTGGCGGGCGACCTTCGTCTGCTTGGCCTTGGCCCGGCCGCGCCCCATGGCTCGACCCCCTTAACGACGGGGCTCGACGGCCCCAGAGTCTTGACACGCGTTCATGTTCATAATTCAGAGCGGACTCTCGAAAGAGAACCCGGCCCGTAGGGCTTCAACGGTACCTGCTTCTGTGGCCATACGGTACGTCGCCCGTATGACGTGCCACGTCGCACAACCGGCGGGCAGCCCTGTACCCGCTGGTCAGCTGCGATTTTAACGTGTCCTGGACGCCGACCCGCCGACGGGTCGTGAGGGATCTCTCCCCGATGGCTCCGTACGGCCCTGTATCCGTCCCGTATCCGTCCCGTACGGGCTCCGTACGCGCTCCGTACGGGCCCCCGACACCACCGGGCGGGCCCCGGGCGGCACGAGGCCGCGCCGGGGCCCGGTACGCCCTTCGGACGCGGTTGTCGGGAGTGCCGGCTAGGCGTGGCGGCCCTCGGCCATGCGCTGTTCGGCCAGCCGGTCGGCGGCCGCTGCGGGCGGAATTCCATCGGCCTGTGCCCGATCGAAAATGGCCAAAGTCGTATCGAAAATCTTTGCCGCCTTGGCCTTGGCCCGGTCGAAGTCGAAACCGTGCAGTTCGTCCGCGACCTGGATCACACCGCCCGCGTTCACCACGTAGTCCGGGGCGTACAGGATCCCGCGGTCGGCGAGGTCCTTCTCGACCCCGGGGTGGGCCAGCTGGTTGTTGGCGGCCCCGCACACCACGCGCGCCGTCAGCGCGGGCACGGTGACGTCGTCGAGGGCGCCGCCGAGCGCGCACGGAGCGTAGACGTCGAGGTCGGACCGGATCAGGGCGTCGGTGTCCGCGACGGCCGTCACCTCGGGGTGGCGGGCGCGGACCCGCTCGACCGACTCGGCCCGCACATCGGTGACCACGACCTCGGCGCCGTCCTCCAGCAGGTGGGCGACGAGATGGTGACCGACCTTGCCGACGCCCGCGATGCCGACCCGGCGGCCGCGCAGCGTGGGCGCGCCCCAGGAGGCCTGGGCGCTGGCCCGCATGCCCTGGAAGACGCCGTAGGCGGTGAGCACGGAGGAGTCGCCCGCGCCGCCGGCCTCGGGGGAGCGGCCGGTGGTCCAGGGGCACTCGCGGGCGACGACGTCCATGTCGGCGACATAGGTGCCGACGTCGCAGGCGGTGACGTAGCGGCCGCCGAGGGAGGCCACGAAGCGGCCGTAGGCCAGCAGCAGCTCCTCGGTCTTGATCTGCTCCGGGTCGCCGATGATCACGGCCTTGCCGCCGCCGTGGTCGAGCCCGGCCAGCGCGTTCTTGTAGGACATGCCGCGGGCGAGGTTGAGCGCGTCCATGACGGCCGCTTCTTCGGGGCGCGTCTCGGAGGCGTAGGCGTGGAAGCGGGTGCCGCCGAGGGCCGGGCCCAGGGCGGTCGAGTGGATGGCGATGACGGCCTTCAGGCCGCTCGCGCGGTCCTGGCAGAGCAGGACCTGCTCATGGCCGCCCTGATCGGAGGCGAAGAGCGTGGTGAGGGCGGACGAAGAATCGGGTGCTGCGCTGCCCGTCGGACCGTCGACGCTGACGGTATGACGTACGTCGGTCACTGTGGTGACTCCCATATGCCGCGTTGTGGACGCCCTCCTTGCTGGTGGGGAGGGCCGGTGGGCAAGAGCGTAAGCCCTTGGGGTCGGCTCGGAACGGCACGGTCGGCGCCGAGTCCCGATGGGGGCGGCGAGCGCCCGGGCCGGGCGTGGGACGATGCGGGCAGCCGGGGACAAGCGGCCCCTGGCGGACTGTTTCGTCGGCCTTGAGGGAGCGCGCGTGACCCTGGCGTCATCGGTGGTTGTCCCGTACGCGGCGTACCTGAGGGTCTACGAGCCGCTGGCGGCCTTTCCCGAGCCCGAACGCTCCCACTGGGCACGCTACGCCAAGCGGGACGATCTCCCGGGCGCCCAGGACGAGCTGCGGCGCTCGCTGGCCGACCTGCTGCCGGTGCCGCCCGTGGCGGTGCCCGTGCACGAGAGCAGCGACGCCTTTGTGGCGGTCGTGGACGGCGTCACCTGCGTCTGTCCGTGGCGCACCCGGCTGCGCGGCTGGCTGGCCCTGGAAGAGCTCACCGAGCAGTTCCCGGCGTCGCTGCTGGACGCCGTGCTGCCCCCGATGGTGCGCCGGCAGGCGGCGGCGGACTACGAGCAGTGGCTGGAACGCAACCCGGACGCCCGGCCGTGGATCAGATCGGCGACCTGGCATGTGCCGGTGCGCTGGTTCGTGCTCTTCGCGGACGACGAGCGGGAATACGAAAAAAGCTACAAGGGAGAACACGGGCCGCTGCTCCGCTACCGGACCCCCATGGTCCAGGCCAGGCGTCGAGTGGCGCGCGGACTGAAGGTGCTCAAAGATGGCCTCGGTGAGGGTCCACTGATCGACGGCCTGGTAGATGTTGGTCGGTGGCTCGAGGAATTCCATCCGCGTTCGCTGGTCGAGCTCGACTACGGCGGCCTGGTGCACGCGGTGCCCCCGGGGCAGCTTGACGACGACCGTTCCGCCGCCGATGTGGCGGAGGGTCTCGCGGCGCTGCGCGACGGGGACGGGGAGCGGGCGGGGAGCGCGTACCAGCGGCTGACGGAGCGCTGGACAGCGGTCCGCGGCCGGCAGAACGCGAGCTGAGCCGGTCGGCCCGGCCGGGCCACTGGCACGGGGATGTACGGGGACGCACGGGGATGAACGGGGACACGGGGATGGCGTGGCGATGGCGCGCGCATGCGTGGAAGACCAACGGGGTCGACGGAGTCGGCGAGGCCGATAAGGCCGCTAAGCCGGACAGCATTGGACGGGCGGGACGTAGGTCCCGATCCGGGCCTATGCCTCAATCGTGACCTAAAGCACTGACTTCGGGCCTTGCGGCAATCCCCCACCCTCGTGTCAAAATAGGACAAGGAGCCCGGGAAGGGCTCCTTCCGCTCAACTATGGGCGGAATCATCGGTATTGCACTCCTTGGCGGGGTCTGTTGCCCCTGATCCTGTTGTGACTGATCGTCACGGCCGCGTGACTGTCCGCTATGACATGGTCCATCGGCTTCCGTCGAGGTTGAACACCTGAGAGGGCAATTCCATCGGTTTGGCCGACGGGGCTGGACGGATGGTGTAGTTGTAGTGCCGAGGACAAGCCGTTCGTCCTATAACCGACTCGGCCCGCGTCCGCCATTTCGGGCAACGTGGGTCAAGGTGCAGAATTTAGAGGAAAGAACCGTGATGGTTCGGTTCTCCCGAGGAGGCCGCTCATGACCGCTCGCACCCCTGATGCCGAGCCGCTGCTGACCCCGGCTGAGGTTGCCACGATGTTCCGCGTGGACCCGAAGACGGTCACGCGGTGGGCCAAGGCAGGCAAGCTCACGTCCATCCGCACGCTCGGAGGGCATCGGCGCTACCGCGAAGCGGAGGTCCGTGCCCTTCTGGCGGGCATCCCGCAGCAGCGCAGCGAGGCCTGAACAACCGCTTAACCGGGCATTTTCCGGCCCCCCAGTCGGAATCCCGCCCGTGGCTCCAAACGACTGGCGCCTGCCCCAACAGGCCCACGCCCGCTCGACACATGGGTGCGTCGTCGATCGCGCTGGACTCCGCCGGGTCCAGCGCGATCTTTTTATGCCCTGCTTGGGGTGTCTGCCGAGGTCCGCCCGGGTCTGCCGGGGTGCTACGGATGGCTTGGTGACTCACCGGTAACACGCCGTGGCGCGATGTTGTGAGAGGGCCGGAACGGGTGGGCGGGTCGACCCGGAATCGCCCATTCCGGAGGTCTTCCCGGGTCTTGGATGGGCGGTGCAATTGCACATATTAAATTGACTTGTAGTAGGACGGGTGTAAGTTCCCTCACGCCGCAAGCCCATTCGGTGACTCCCGTCACACCGCACAATACTTGTCGCGCGCTCGGCAACTGCGGTAAGGGCTTACTGAGTTGTCGCCGAGTCGCCATCGGTCTCCGCGGATCGGGAATCCGCCGCCGCATCCTTCGCCGGTTCCATGGCGAGCCGCAGCAGTCGATGGCAGATAGGACAGTGCCGGGTGAAGTGGCGATAGCCCGTGGCGGCCGCTAGATGCGCACGGAGCAACGCCCTGGTTTCGTGCCTCGCGGATGTCGTCATGAGCCGTACCTCCCGCGCGCCCCCATGTCGCCTTCTAGCTTGGGTACCTCTGGTACGTGCCGCCGTCAAGACGCCGAAAGGCCCGGACCTCTGTGCGGGTCCGGGCCTTTCGCGCTGCGGTCCTGACGGGATTTGAACCCGCGGCCTCCACCTTGACAGGGTGGCGAGCACTCCAAACTGCTCCACAGGACCATACGGCTTGCGCCGTTTGGCTGCCGCGCTCTTTCGTGCGCTGCGGAGACAGACTCTACAGCAGGTCAGGGGGTGCGGTCGAACTCGCGCCCGGCGGCGGTACGGGGCGCTCTGCGGGGTGCCGTACGGGCGCCGTACGAGGTGGGGCCAAGCCGGCCGAGGCCCACAACGAGCCCTGGGGCGCCCGTAAAGGCGCCCCAGAGGCCGTCTGAGCGCCTTCCAGGGCTCCCGGGCCCCTCCCGGCCCGGACAGGGGCCCGGGAGCCGCGCGCCCGCTCCCTCACACCCGCTCCCTCACACCCGCTACGGCGCGGCCGCGTCGACGGCCTTCACGATGCGCTTGTCGGAGATCGGATAGGCGGTGCCGAGGGCGTGCGCGAAATAGCTCACCCGCAGCTCCTCGATCATCCAGCGGATCTCCAGCGCCTCCTGAGGCACCGGCCGGCCCGCCGGGAACTGCTCCAGCAGCCACGCGTATTCGTCCCGCATCTCCTTGACCTTCGCCATCCGCGCGCGGTCCCGTTCGGCGTTGGTCGGGAGCTGCTGCAACCGCCGGTCGACGGCCACCAGATAGCGCATGAGGTCCGGGAGGCGGCGCACCCCGTGCTCGGTCACGAAACCGGGCTTGATGAGCTCCGCCAGCTGCTCCTTGACGTCCGCGAGGGACGTCAGCAGCACGGGGCTCGTGGTGGCCTTCAGCCGCCGCTCGCAGGACTGCCAGGCCGCCAGCACCTCCTGGACCTTCCGTACGGTGTCCAGCGTCGCGTCCATGATGTCGGCCCGGACCCCGTCGAAGAGCTTGCGGAAGCCCTCCTCGTCCCACGCCGGGCCGCCGCGCGCCGCGATCAGCCGGTCGGCGGAGGCGGCCACACAGTCCTCGAAGAGGGCCGGCACGCTGCCGTGCGGGCTGCGCGAGAGCGCCAGCTTGGCCTGGTTGGACAGCTGCCCCTGGGCGAACTTGGCCGGGCTCGCGGGCAGCCCCAGCAGGATCAGCCGGCGGGTGCCGCGCCACATCGCCTGCCGCTGCTCGGCCTCGGTGTCGAAGAGCCGTACGGCGACCGAGGCGCCCTCGTCCACGAGCGCCGGGTACGCCTTGACGGGCTGGCCCGCGCGGCGGGTCTCGAAGGTGCGCGGAAGGGTGCCGACCGACCACTGGGTGAGCCCGGTGCGCTGCTCGATGCCGCCGCCCTCTTTGGAGCTCTCGAAGGCTTTGGAGATGGCGGCCCGGGTCTTGGGCTTCAGCCGCTGCTTCAGCGCCTCGAGGTCCTTGTCCTCGGCGAGATTGCGGCGCCGCTCGTCGACCACCCGGAAGGTGATCTTGAGGTGTCCCGGCACCTTGTCCGGATCCCAGTCCTCCGGGTCGATCCGCACCCCCACCATCCGCTGCAGCTCGCGGGAGAGCGCGGCCGTCAGCGGCTCCTGGAGGGGGACCGTGGTGTCGAGGAATCGCTTGGCGTAGTTCGGCGCCGGGACGTAATTGCGGCGGATGGGCTTGGGCAGCGACCGGATCAGCTCGGTCACCAAGTCCTCGCGCAGCCCCGGGATCTGCCAGTCGAAACCGTCCGGGGTGACCTGGTTGAGCACCTGGAGCGGAATGTGGACGGTGACGCCGTCCGCGTCCGCACCCGGCTCGAACTGGTACGTCACCCTGAACTTGAGCTTCCCCTGGCGCCAGGAGTCCGGATAGGCGTCCTTGGTGACGCCCGCCGCCCGCTCGTTGATGAGCATCGACTTCTCGAAGTTGAGAAGCTCCGGTTCTTCGCGGTGTTTGTGCTTCCACCAGGAGTCGAAATGCGCCCCGGACACGATGTGTTCGGGCAGCCGCTGATCGTAGAAGTCGAACAGCGTCTCGTCGTCGACCAGGATGTCGCGCCGCCGGGCGCGGTGTTCCAGTTCCTCGACCTCGCCGAGCAGTTTGCGGTTGTCGTGGAAGAACTGGTGGTGCGTGCGCCAGTCGCCCTCCACCAGGGCATTGCGGATGAACAGATCCCGGCAGGTCTCCGGGTCGAACCGGCCGTAATTCACCTTCCGCTGGGCGACGATCGGCACGCCGTACAGCGTGACCCTCTCGTACGCCATCACGGCCGCCTGCTTCTGCTCCCAGTGGGGCTCGCTGTAGGTGCGCTTGACCAGATGCTGGGCGAGCGGTTCGATCCACTCCGGCTCGATCTTCGCGTTGACCCGCGCCCACAGCCGCGAGGTCTCCACGAGCTCGGCCGACATGACCCAGCGCGGCGGCTTCTTGAAGAGCGCGGAACCGGGGAAGACCGCGAACTTGGCGCTGCGCGCGCCCAGATACTCGTTCTTCTCGGTGTCCTTCAGGCCGAGGTGGGACAGCAGCCCGGCGAGCAGCGACGTATGGATGTGGTCCGGCGCCGCGTCCTGGTCGGACAGCTCGATGTCCATGGTCTTGGCGACCGTACGCAGCTGGCTGTAGATGTCCTGCCATTCGCGTATGCGCAGGTAGTTCAGGAACTCCTGGCGGCACATCCGGCGGAACGCGGACGACGACAGCTCCTTCTGCCGCTCCCTGATGTACTTCCACAGGTTGAGGAAGGCCAGGAAGTCGCTGCCCTCGTCCTTGAAGCGGGCGTGCTGCTGATCGGCCTGCTGCTGCTTGTCGGCGGGCCGCTCGCGCGGGTCCTGGATGGACAGCGCCGCCGCGATCACCATGACCTCGCGGACACAGCCGTTGCGGTCGGCCTCCAGCACCATCCGGGCCAGCCGGGGGTCCACGGGCAGCTGGGCGAGTTTGCGCCCGACCGGGGTGAGCCGCTTGCGCGGGTCCTTCTCCGCGCCGTCCAGCGCGTGCAGCTCCTCCAGCAGCTGGACGCCGTCCTTGATGTTGCGCCGGTCCGGCGGGTCGATGAACGGGAACTTCTCGATGTCCCCGAGCCCGGCGGCGGTCATCTGGAGGATGACGGAGGCCAGATTGGTCCGCAGGATCTCCGCGTCGGTGAACTCCGGGCGGGTCAGGAAGTCGTCCTCGGTGTACAGCCGGACGCAGATGCCGTCGCTGGTACGGCCGCAGCGGCCCTTGCGCTGATTGGCGCTGGCCTGGGAGATCGGCTCGATGGGCAGCCGCTGCACCTTGGTGCGGTGGCTGTAGCGGGAGATCCGGGCGCTGCCGGGGTCGATCACGTACCGGATGCCGGGGACGGTCAGCGAGGTCTCCGCCACGTTGGTGGCGAGGACGATCCGGCGGCCGGTGTGGCGCTGGAAGACCCGGTGCTGCTCGGCATGCGACAGCCGCGCGTACAGCGGCAGCACCTCGGTCGACCGCAGCTGCTTCTTGTTCAGCGCGTCGGCGGTGTCCCGGATCTCCCGCTCGCCGGAGAGGAAGACCAGGATGTCGCCGGGGCCCTCGGCCTGAAGCTCGTCCACGGCGTCGCAGATCGCGGTGATCTGGTCCCGGTCGCTGTCCTCGCCGCCCTCCTCCAGCAACGGGCGGTAGCGCACCTCGACCGGGTACGTACGGCCGCTGACCTCGACGATCGGCGCGTCGCCGAAATGGCGGGAGAAGCGCTCGGGGTCGATGGTGGCGGAGGTGATCACGACTTTGAGGTCGGGGCGGCGGGGCAGCAGCTGGGCCAGATAGCCGAGCAGGAAGTCGATGTTGAGGCTGCGCTCATGGGCCTCGTCGATGATGATCGTGTCGTACTGGCGCAGCTCGCGGTCGGTCTGGATCTCGGCCAGCAGGATGCCGTCCGTCATCAGCTTGACGTGGGTGTCCCGGCTCACCTGGTCGGTGAAGCGGACCTTCCAGCCGACGGACTCGCCCAGCGGCGACCGCAGCTCCTCGGCGATGCGCTCGGCGACCGTACGGGCCGCGATGCGGCGCGGCTGGGTATGGCCGATCAGGCCCTTGACGCCGCGGCCCAGCTCCAGGCAGATCTTGGGGATCTGGGTGGTCTTGCCGGAGCCGGTCTCGCCCGCGACGATCACGACCTGGTGGTCCCTGACCGCGGCGAGGATGTCGTCCCTCTTCTGGCTGACCGGTAGTTCTTCGGGGTAGGTGACGGCGGGCACGGCGGCGCGGCGGTCGGCGACCCGCAGCTCCGCCCGCTCGATGTCATCGGCGATCTCGCCCAGCACGGCCGCGCGGGCCTCGGGCTTACGGATCCGGCGCGCGCCGTCGAGCCGGCGCCCCAGCCGCTGCTGGTCGCGCAGCATCAGCTCGGGCAGCCGCTCCAGCAGGGCGGACAGGGCGGGGGCAGGCGTGGTGGACATACGGGCTCCAGGATCTCACCTCTCGAAAACGGCTGGCGAACCATTTCTGTCCGGTGTTGTCCAGGCCACGTCGAGAGGTATGTCCGTGATGTCCGTTCTAGCGTGACCTCATGGGCAATGAGGCGAGCGACGACCAGGCCGACGGGGGGAAGGGCGGCGAGCGCGTTGATGGGCGTGAGCAGGGGCGTTGGTCCTGGTGGTCGACTTTCAGACACTCTCCGTACTTCCCCGCGACGGTCGTCGTAGTGATCATCGCCGCGGGTGCGGGCCTCTTCGCCGGCTCGTACACCTACGCCTTCGCCAACCCCACCCCGCACCGCATCCCCACCGCCGTCGTGGTCCCCGGCACCCCCACCGAGAAGGCCTTCGTCGCCGGCATGGAGAAGGCCCTCGACGCCTCGCTCCGGCTGCATGCCTACCCCACCCACCAGCGCGCCCTGCAGGCCGTCGACCAGCAGACCGTCTTCGTGGTGCTCCGGCCGCACGGCCGCGGCGTGGGCATGGACGTCTCCAGCGCCTCGGGCTCGTCGGTGGCCCAGGTGCTGACCGCGGCCGGGCCGAAGGTGGGCCGGGCGCTGGGGGTGCCGGTCCTGGTCAGGGACGTGAACCCGCTGCAGCCGGGCGATCCGCGCGGGCTCGCGATCTTCTACATCTCGCTCGCCGCGGTGGTCATCGGCTTCATCGGCGCCATCCAGCTCAGCGTGAACGCACGGGCCCTCGAACCGGCGGAGCGGATCGCCTTCACCATCGCGTACGCGCTGCTCGGCGGCTTCGCGATCGCGGCCATCGTGGACTGGGGCCTCGGCGCGGTCGACCTGCCCTTCGCGGAGTCCTGGATGATCCTGGCGCTGACGATGTTCACCTCCGGGATGGTCTTCTCCATGTTCAACGTCCTCTTCGGACGGTGGTCGCTCATCCCGACCTGGGGCCTGATGGTGCTCCTCGGCAACCCCTCCTCCGGCGGCGCGGTCTCCTGGCCCCTGCTGCCCTCCCTCCTCGGCCACATCGGCCGCTGGCTGCCCCCGGGCGCCTCCGTCAACGCGCAGCACACGGCGGTCTACTTTCGCGAGTACCAGCACGCCTTCCCGTTCCTGGTGCTGGCCGGATGGTCCCTGCTGAGCTGCACCGTCTTCTGGACCTGGCGCCACCGCCACCCCGGCGGCCGCGAAACACCGGTACGCCGGCCCGATGACCGCTGACGGGCCGTAGCCGCTGGGGCGGCCGGGGGTCTGCCACTCGGAGCAGTTCCGGTTGTCGGCCCATCCAAGATCGACTGTCCTGGGAGCATGTTCAAGGGCTTCAAGAACTTCCTGATGCGTGGCGACGTCATCGTCGTGGCGGTGGGGCTGATCGTCGCCCTGGCGTTCTCCACCTTGATCAAGTCGTTCACCGACAGCGTCATCAACCCGATCATCGCCCGCGCCCAGGGCGGCAAGTCGGCCGGTCTCGGCTGGCAGCTCGGCCAGACCGGGAACAAGACCACCTACCTCGACATCGGCTCGTTCATCTCCGCGCTGATCTACTTCCTCATCTTCATGGCGGTGGTCTACTTCCTGATCGTCGTGCCGTACAAGGCCGTCCAGGCGCGCCGCGGAATCACCGTGTTCGGCGACCCCGGGCCCGCCAAGACCTGCCCGGCCTGTCTGTCCGGCGACATCCCGGAAGCCGCCGCCAAGTGCCGATACTGCGGAACCGATCAACCGGCGACACCCGAGCGGGCGGCGGACTGACGGGCGGCGCTGACGGATGACGGGCCGATACGAGAACACCCCCTCCAGGAAACCCCGGAGGGGGTGTACGCCCTTGGCGGGCTGCGGTGGCTGGGGCCGGGGTCGAACCGGCGACCTTCCGCTTTTCAGGCGAGCTGAGGGACGCTACCGCCCGGGGGCGAGCCAGGCTGATCGAGCGTCACGGTGCGTGCGTGTGAGCCGTTGTTCGTGGACGTTGATGTCAGCGTTGATGTCAGGTGACGCTTGCTGCCAGCGTCTCCATGGAGGTCACCACCGCGACAGCTCCAGCCGCGGACAGAGCATCTGCCTTGCCCGGCTTGTTGGCGTACCCGATCGTCTTCATGTCGGCCGCATGGGCGGCCTCGACGTCCCGGACCGCATCCCCGATGAACACGCACTCGCCAGGCTTCGCGTCAGCCGCGCGCATGGCTGCGATGAGGAGTTCCGGCGAAGGCTTCATCGACTCTGGCCGACCGGCGGTACGACCGAAAGTGCCCGCGACCAGGCCGCTGAGTCCGTGATCGGATAGGTACCGGTCGATGGCCGCTGTCGCGTTGTTGCTGACTACCCACACCGAGCGGCCGGTAGCGGCACAGGCTTCCATGAAGGCGACGCCCCCCGGCGTGGGTCGGGCTCGCTCAACGGCCTCGACTTCTAGCTGGGTGAGGTGCGAGTCCGCTGCTGAGACCAGGTCTTCCCGGGTCTCAGCGATACGGCGGAGCATCGCCAAGGGGTCGGATTCCTCGTGCCCCGGCGGCGGGCCGTCCGGGCCACGCAGGAGTGCAACCAGGCTTCGGGTGACGTCACCGGCAGAGAAGCCCGCGAAGACCGAGCACACCGGGCCGTCGAAGTCGAGTAGCACGTGTCGTACGGGGGCCAGGGTTCCATCGAGGGTCTCGGGTGCCATGAATCATGCCTCACGGTCGTAGGCGATTGTGTCCCAGATGCTGTCGAACCACTTCGTGGCCTGCTGAACGTACTGCGACCCCATCGACTCTCCGTCAGGACCAGCAGCGTGATGGAAGAGCGTCGTGTCCTTGCCGGTGATGTCGAAGAACGTGCGGGCTTCCCCCTCGACCGTGAGAGTGCGCTCTCGCAGCGGATAGAAGCCGAAGAACACGTCACGGTGATTCAGGACGTAGAGCTTGAAGAGTGACGTTGCACGGTAGACCTTGACCTCTACCGTCGCCTTCTCGACGAGGCCGAGTTCGGCCAGCACCTCGACCGAGTGCTTTATGCCGGCCGCGTGCGTTAGAGCGATGTCCCGGGCACGGTTGCGTAGGGCCGGGTCGTCCGCGAGGCCGTCCACGAGCGTGGGCACCGCCATGGGGGCTGTGGTGTCAGGCAGGAGCAGCCGCACCGTGATCGACTCGGGGCGGAGTCGCCCTGTGCGGATCTTGTCGAGTGGTTCCTGCATTGCGCCGTGCAACGTCTCGCTGCTGAACCCCGCGAAGTCCACCGTCACGTGTGGATCCGCGAAGGCCATTTCGAGGTGAGGACGCAGGCCAACCGGTCGTTCCGTGCGCTCCCGCACGAAAGAGCCGGACCCCTTGCGGGTCACGATCAGCCCCTCGTCCCTCAGCAAGTCCAGCGCCCTGGTCACCGTCCCGCGGGCTACCTCGAACCGCTTGGCCAGGTCCGGGCCTGACGGCAACTGCGTTCCGGGCTCGAACTTCCTTGTGAGGATTTCCGCTCGCAGAACGCTGCTGACCTGCATATACGGCGGTCGGTCGTCGTTCGGGTCAAGGCTCATTCCGCCATGGTAAGGCACCTGCCCAGCCTGGGCGAGCTACCCATCTTGGTTGACCTGCTTAAGCAGGTTGGCTATGTTGAACACGTCGCCACCGAGCAAGACCGGAGGCGGCGCGGAGGGCCTTCTTTGGGCTGCTCCGACGCACGAATAGGGGCCCGGGACAGAGCGGGCCGAGGGACCCGGACCCCTGGTCAACCGGAGGGCACAGACCGAAAGGTCACGTCTCTGCCTGAAACGGGAGCTCGTGTTCCCGAAGGAGACGACGCACAACCAGCCCCGGCATCTCGCCGTGAGGGCGCCGGATCGGATCCGGCCCGGGGCACTCCACCCATGAACGGCGCGCGGCCCCGGTGCTGGAACACCGGGGCCGCTGTTCTAGGCCGTTCCACCTTGGAAGGAACCACGACCTATGAAGTCCATCGGTGCACTTCAGGCGGTTGTTACCGCCGACCTGTCCGACCGTGAGCCGACCGGCGCTGAGCTGGACGCTATCGCGTACGAGACGCCGCTGATCGAGGCGGAAGTCGAGTTGCTGGACGTGCAGATCAGCTTGCTGGACCGGCCCGCGTCGGAGCTGGACACGCGGCGTCTGCGGCGGGCTCGCCGCAAGGTGCTGGCCGCGCGGCTGGAGCTGACCAACCAGGTCGCTCCGGTGACGGGGGTGGGGGCGTGAACGACGTGTTGGCGCTCCACGAGCTGGCTGTTCCGTTGACGCTCGATGATCTGGCCGTGCCGCTGCGGGCGCTGCGCCTGCTGGCTGTGGACTTCGGGCACCTGCCCGCGCCGTGCGTGCACGTGTCCACCATCTACCTGAACCAGTTGGAGCTGTCGTTTCACGATGGCCTGGATGGCTTCGAGGCGTGGCGTGATGCCCTGGGCATTGCCCCGGATGCGGTGGACTGCCGGGAGCAGGGCGGCGGTCGTACCCGTGCCCTGTCCCTGACCGTCGCATACGCGGGTGCAGAGCTGCGTCTGGTCGCTTACCGCGACGTCCCCGCCGCGGCTACGGCCGTGGGTAGGGGGACCCGATGAACGGCAGGTCCGCCCCGCTGCGCGTCCAGATCGCCGCGTTGAACCGGCTCCAGTCGGGGCTGACGACGGTCCTGGTGCTGGTGGCCGTGGTGGCGCTCGCGTTCACCGCGACGAACGTGACGATGTTCGCGATCCAGCACGAGGTCTCGCCCTGGATCGCGTGGCTGCTGGATCCCATGGTCGCGGTCGCTCTCGGGGCCGTTCTGATCGTGGACGGCCGGTTGTCGGAGTACGGCGTGAACCCCTCCGGGTGGGCATCCGGGCTGCGCTGGTTCGCCGGTCTGGGCACGTGGGTCATGAACTGCTGGGGCTCCCTGTGGCCGGAAGGAAGCGCGTTCGGCGTTCCTCGGCAGGTGGATCCGGCGGGGCTGGTGCTCCACTCCATCCCCCCTGTCCTCCTGATCGTCTTGGCCGAAGCGATCACGCACTACCGGCGCGCGATCCTCGGCAAAATCGCGGAACTGCGCGCTGAGGTGGAAGCGGTGGACGCTCCGGTGGAATCCGCCCCTGTCCCTCCGGTGTCCACCCCGGTCCCCGCACCGCCCGCACCGCCCGCCCCGGTTCCGGCTCCCGTGCCGGTCCCGGCGGCGGTAGAGCCGTCGTCGCTGGTCATCTGTGGTGACCGGCGGGTGTATGAGCTCACCGTTCCCTCGGTTTCCACCTCGGCCGAGGACGAGGCAACGGAGACGGAGAAGCTGCCCGCGGATGAGGCGTTGAACGTCATCCGCACGTGCTGGGTGATGGGGGAGACGATCGCGGAGGCAGCTCGGAAGTCCACCCGTTCCACCTCCTACGTCCACAAGATCTACCAACGGCTCAGGGACCAGGTGTCCAGCCCCGAGGCCGCCGACAACGACCGCGTGCGTGAGGCGGTGGCGGTCTGATGTCCCCGGCGTTCGGCAAGTGCTACGACCCCTCCGGCGCCCGCTACGGCATCCCCACCTTCCCGTGGCGCCTGGCGCCGGACGGGCTGGCCACCAGGCGCCAGTTACGGGCCCGCGGGCTGCGTCCCGGCGGGCAGCCGGTACAGGCGCAGGTCATGCGAGCCAACCGCCGCCGCGGCGGGGTGCAAGTCGCGTTCTTGTACCGCCTCGACCAGGCGAAGCAGGTCCGGCCGATGACGGCCGCGAAGCGGGCCGCGCTCGCCGCGGCGATGCTCGCCCGCCGCACCTGCCCCGCCTGCGGGACCGATGCCGGGTACTGCATCCCGACCTCGCTCGGCCTGTGCGTGGCCTGCGCCTATCCCGACGAACAGCGCGCCGCCTGACCACTCCACTCCAGTCCTGTTGAGGGAGATTCGCTGTGTCCAGCCGTACCCGTGCCCGCACCGTGAAGACGGCGGCGGGTGTCACCACTGTCCGTATCCCGCGCCAACGCGGGCGCCGCTCCGCTGACCCGTTCGTGGTCGTGGTGCCCGAACGTCCGACCCTGACTCGCCTGGCCCTGGACGCTGCGGCGCTGTGGCTGTGGAAGCACCGCCGCGCGCTCGTCCCGCTCGCCCTCGGGCTGCTGGCCTTCCCGACCATCGCGCTCCTGCACGTGCTGGCCTGGTGGTCCGCCCTCCTGCTCGCCCCCGCCGCCGCGGGCCCGCTGCTGTGGCTGGCCATGACGCAGCGGCGCCGTCCGGCCGCCAACACGGGGGTGTGGGGCTGGCGCATAGCCGCGGCCGTGCTCGGCACCTCCGGCATCGCCTGGGCCGCTGCGGCTGCGGGGTTCGGCCCGCTGGCCGGTCCGCTCGAGCTGTGGTGGCTGCTGAACCTGATCGCCGCACAGACCGCATGGCTCATCGTCCGCCGCACCTCCAACTGACCGAAGGGGACCCCTGATGGCTCAGCCCAACAACGGCCGCAACGACAACGGCAAGTCGAACAAGTTCGCCGACGTCGGAGCCGCCGCGGGCGGTTTCGTCGGCGCCATGGGCGGCTCGTTCGTCCCGCCCATCAACGTCACCGTCAACCGGACCACCAACAAGAACGGGCAGCGCACAGCCCGGACGAACCAGTCCCGGTCGCACGCCGAATCCGTGCTTGCGCCCCCGGAGTTCACCTCCCCCGCCCAGCTGCGGAACTACTGCAACACCCTGCGCGCGGCGGCCGTGACCATGTCCATCGAGGTGGCCATGGGCGCCGAAATCCTCAAGGGCGTGCTGGCCGCAGTGCCGGACCCGGAGGGCAAGCCGTTCGGCTCCCGCATCCGCGCACAGAAGGTCGCCCGCAAGCTCCAGAAGTCCGCGGACGACTTGCGGGACGCGGCCAAGAACGCCGCGGCCGCCTACTCCACCTTCCAGCAGCAGTACGAGGAAGAGATCAACCGCGTCCGTCACCGCGCCCGGCGCCCCCAGCAGCAGCGGCGTATGGACTGGACCCAGCAGTAAGGAGGTACGACCATGGCGCACAAATGGACCGACCAGGACGGCCGGAGGTACCCGCTCACCGTCCCCAACGACACGAACGCGGGAACGGGCGGCTCCGTCCGGGCGTACCTGCTGCACCGGGTCAAGCCGCACCTGCCGCCCTGGCTCGGGTGGGGCGCCGCCGGTCTGGCCGGGGCGCTGGGGAACTGGCGGTGGGGCGAGAGCGCCGCGGCCGGTGTCGGCCTCACCCTCGCCTCCGTGGGACTGACCGGCGCCACCTGGCTGATGGGCAAATCGACCGGCCAGCAGCGCCGCCTCCACTCGGCTATCACCGTGGCCGCCGGATCGGCGTGGCTGACCGCCGCGTCCCTGGCCGGGCCGACCACAGGCCCGATCGATGACCTGTACCTGATGGGCGGGCCGGTCGTGGTGCTGTCGTGGAACGTGCGCATGGTCCTGCGCCACAACCCCGACGCTGCCGGGGAAGGCGCGGGCGCGGACAAGGGTCTGCTGGAGAAGGTTGGTCTGGCCAAGGCCAGCATCGGGCGGACCGAGGTCGGGCCCAACCGCGTCACGGCTCAGCTGGGGCTGGAGGCCGGGGAGCAGACCAACGACGACGTCACCAAGACCCTGCCGCGGATCGCCTCCGCGCTGGACCTGCCGCCCACCGCGGTGCGCTACATGCCCGACCCGGAGTCGGCACGCCGCGGCGAGCTGGTCATCGTCCCGCGCGACATGCTGGCCGACACAGTGCGCTGGGAGGAGAACGGCCCGTCCCTTGCCGGGGGATCGATCACCGACCCGCTCACGATCGGCGTCTACGACGACGGCTCGCCGCTGCTGCTGTGGCTGCCCGGGGACAAGGAGGCCGGGCGCAACGCGACCCACCTGCTGATCGCGGGCATGACCGGATCGGGCAAGGGCGACGGCGCGCTCAACCTCATGACCGAGATCCTGAGCCGCACCGACGTCCTCTTCTGGCTGTCGGACCCCAAGGGCTTCCAGGACTTTAGGCCCCTGCTGCCCGCCATCGACTGGGCGGTCGAGGGCGGGTCGGGCACGGAGGTCATGGTCGAGACAGTGAAGGCGGTCATCCCCGCCCGGACTGCGTGGCTGGGGGAGCACTCCTACCGGCAGTGGGAGGCCGCTGCCGCACAGCGCCAGACGGACCCCAAGCATTCGTGCCGTAAGGACGGCACGGCGTGCGGCTGCCCGGGCCTGCCCTTCCACATCGCGTGGTTCGAGGAGGCCGGGGTGTCCCTCGGACTCCTCGGGGATGACGCCTTCAACTCCATCGCCAACCTCGCCCGGTCGGCCGGCATGGCGCTGGTCGTCTCTCTCCAGCGGCCCAGTCACGACCAGATCAGCACGACCACCCGTGACGCGCTGGGCGCCCGGCTGTGCTTCGGCGTCCCGAACGCCACGGCGGCCGGGTTCATGCTCCCCGACTCGGTGGTCGACGCGGGCGCGGCTCCCGAGCGCTGGTCCAACCGGCGCCCCGGCTACTGCTACCTGGTCACCCCGGGCGTGGCGGAGGAGCGGTATTCCAGCCCGGGCCGGACCCGTTGGTTCACCGACACCGCGATCTCCCTCATGGAGACCGTGGCGCAGTGGGCGGTCCGCAACGGCGCCCGGGTCGATCCGGTCACCGAGAAGGCCGCCGCATCGGTCGCGGGCACTGCTTACACCCAGCGGCAGACCAACGAGGCCGACGAGAACACTCACCTCCTGGCCGACGGAGACGAGGACGAGATGACCGGCCCGCTGCTCGACTCCGAGGACGAGGGAATCGACCCCGAGGTGGAGTTGCCCGACTCCGAGCCGGGCGACGACGCCCCCATGTTCGGGCAGGACACCGGCCGCAAGCCCTCCCCGGCCGAGGCCCGGCAGCTCTTCGCGCAGGCGCTGGAGGAGTTCGAGACCGAGGGGCGCATGGTCGTCGGGCCGAAGGACTTCACGGACTGGTGCGACCGGAACAACCTCTCCCGCCCGTGGGTGTCCGCACGGCTCAAGGACGCCGCCATGGACGGGCGTCTGGAGCCGACCAACACCACCGGCCGGTGGCGCATCGTCCCCGCCCTGACGGCCGCCTGACACCTGACACCGTCACGCACCTCTGACACCCAAACCCCTAGGCAAACCCGCTGTCAGAAACGCGTGACACCACCGCGTGACACCCCTGACACCCGAGCCTGACACCCGATACGCGGGCCCGCGCCACCCCGGCGCGGGCCCGCGGGCATCCTGGAGGGATTCGCGATGACCCACCTCGACCGGCACCCGGCCGCCGAAGTCCACCATCCCCAACCCATCACCCCGCACCCGACCGCCGCGCCCCTGGTGCCGGTGCAGCCGGGCACGGTGGCGCAGGTGCAAAGCGTCGTGCTGCCGGACGGGCGGGTCATCACCGGCTACGCCATCGAGCCGGTCAAGCCCGAACCCGTCACGGCCAAGCCCGTCATCTCCCCCACGGCGGTAAACGTCGCCCTCGGCGGGATCGGGTTCGCCGCGGTCTGCGGCGGGCTCTTCCTGCTCACCGCATTCATCGCCGCCCTGACCGCATTCATCACTCAGCTCATCATCCTGGCCGCGGTCATCTTCGGCGGCTTCATCGCCGTCCAGATCCTCGGCGCCAGCCGCGGCCGAAGCAGCGGAACCACGGTCCACATCCGCAAGGCCGTCATCAAGCGCAACCACTTCCACAGCTAGATACGCCCGGGGCGACTGCACGTCTCGCCAAAGATCCGCAGTCGCCCCGGCCCAACCAGCCCTCGACAGACCTGTTGGAGGTCTCCAGCATGACCCATCAAGCACGCTCCACGCTGCTGCGCGCGGCTCTCGACGCTGCTGAACGCGGCTGGGCGGTCTTCCCTCTCCGCCCCGACACCAAGCGTCCGGCGCTGCACGGTGAGGAGTCCTGCCCCGGTATCGGGGACTGTGCGGGCTTTCACCGCAAGTGGGAGGACCGCGCGACCACCGACCCCGACCGTATCCGCCGTGCCTGGGGCGATGTGCCGTTCAACGTCGGCATCGCCACCGGCCCGTCCGGGCTGGTCGTGGTCGATCTCGACATGCCCAAGCACAAGGGCAAGGGCAGTACGGACACGCCTTCCGGCGTGACGACCTTCCATGCGCTCTGCGAGCGCGCCGAACAGGCCGTCCCCACAACCCTCACGGTGCGGACCGCGAGCGGCGGACAACACCTGTACTTCACCACCCCCGAGGGCGCGCGCCTGGGCAACAGCGCCGGGCGGCTGGGCAAGCGGATCGATACCCGTGCCTGGGGCGGCTACGTCGTGGCCCCCGGCAGCACCACCCCCGGCGGCTCGTACGCCGTGACCGATCCGGCGCCGGTCGCTCCGCTGCCGGGATGGCTGTACGGCCTCCTGGCGCCCCGTCAGGCTGCCCGGGCCGTCATCGATCCGCCGTCCGTCCGTGCGGCTTACAGGGCCTCTCGCTATGCCTCTACGGCCCTGACCGCGGAGACGGCGGCGGTGCAGCACGCTGGCGAGGGTGAGCGCAACGCGACCCTGCTGCGCGCTGCGCGGGCCCTGGGGCGGTTCATCGCGTGGGGCGACCTTCCCCGGTCGGTGGTGGAGGAGGCTCTTCAGGAGGCAGGAGCGTGGGCCGGACTGCCGGATGCCGAGTGCCGCACCACCATCCGCAGCGGTCTGAACTGGTCCATCGCACGCAACCAGCAGCGGAGGACCGCATGAGCACCCCTCCCCGCCCCCACCTGAAGAGCCTGCCCAGCGCTCCCGACCAGCCGCGCCCCGCCGAACCTGCCCCCTCCCCGGACGGCCGTAGCGCGCCGAAGGACGTCGGCCGTAAGGCCGTCCCTTCTGCTCTTGGTTCTGACCCGCAGCAGACCACGACCGCCACAGACGGCGCGGCCCTGCTCAACGAGGTGGAGCAGTACCACCGCCGGTTCAACGTCTTCCCGCTCGATGCCGCCTACGTCGCCGTTGCGCTGTGGGACGCTCACGCGCACCTGCTGGACTGCTTCGACTCCACCCCCCGGCTGGCGTTCCTCTCCCCCGAACCGGGGTCGGGGAAGTCCCGGGCGCTGGAGATCGTGGAAACCCTGGTGCCTCAGCCCATGGTCGCGGTCAACGCCAGCGCTGCGGCCCTGTTCCGGGCCGTCTCTGGCGCTGAGGGACGGCCCACGATCCTCTTCGATGAGATCGATACCGTCTTCGGTCCCAAAGCCGGGGACAACGAGGAACTGCGCGGGTTCCTCAACGCAGGTCACCGCCGCTCCGGGGTCACCTACCGGTGCGTGGGCGACGGCGGGAACCAGAGCGTGCAGGCGTTCCCGTCCTACGCTGGCGTGGCCGTCGCGGGGCTTGGCTCTTTGCCCGACACGATCCTGACCCGCTCGGTCATCATCCGCATGCGCCGCCGCGCCCGGAACGAGAAGGTCCAGCCGTTCCGGCAGCGCATCCACACCCAGGAAGGTCACGCGTTGCGGGATCGGCTGGCAGCGTGGGCGGACAGTGTGCGGCATCTGGTCGATGGCGTCTTCCCGGACATGCCGGAGGAGGTGACCGACCGGCCCGCGGACGTTTGGGAACCGCTGATCGCGGTCGCCGATGCGGCCGGTGGGGACTGGCCGGAGCGGGCCCGCGCGGCGTGCCTGGAGTTGGTCAACGCGGCCAAGGCTGACGACAAAGGCAGCGTCGGCATCCGGCTGCTCACCGACCTGCGTGACCACGTGCTCAACGGCATCGACCGTCTTCCCACCGTCGCGGTGTTGGAGCGGCTGCACAGCCTGGACGAAGCCCCCTGGGCCGACATGGGCGGCAAGCCGCTCGACTCCCGCGGGCTGGCGAAGCTGCTGCGCGAGTACATGACGGCGGACAACCGGCCCGTCACCGCCCGGAACATCAAGACCGGCGGCGGAGTCCTCAAGGGCTACTACGCGGCCGATCTCGCCGATGCCTGGGCCCGCTACTGCCCCCCACCCCCGGAAAGTCCGCTACTTCCGCTACCGCCGCTACCGGGCAGGTCAGAGCCCTAAAACCGGTAGCGGATCAGCCCGAATCATCCGCTACCGAGCACCACCCTGCCGCTACCGACCCCGCCCCCGACCGGGCGTCGGTAGCGGCACTTATCCGCTACCGCTACCCCTATCCGCTACCTCGATCATGCCCCTGACCAGGGCGGTAGCGGAGGTAGCGGAAGTAGCGGACCTGAGAGGAAGGGGCCGTGTGCCCCTACGGCCGTTCACGGAGGCGTTGCCCCAATGAGCATCACGAGCCTGCCGACGACCCACGAACTCCTGACTGTCCCCGAGGTCATGGCGGCCCTGCGACTCAGTCGCTTCAAGGTCTACGACCTCATCCGCTCCGGCGAACTCCGGAGCTTCACCATCGGCCGGGCGCGACGAGTGCCGGTCGATGCGCTCCGCGCATTCATAGACGACCAGCTCAAGGAGGCTGCATAGATGCCCCGAGGCCGCAAGAATCCCAACGGCGCAGGGTCGATCACCCAACGCAAGGACGGCCGGTACATGGGTATGGCCTACGTCACCACCGCCTCGGGCTACAGGAAGAGGCAGTACGTCTACGGGAAGACCTGGGACGAGGCACACGAAAAGCTGGTCGGGCTGCATGCCATGGAGCACAGCGGCGTACCGATCCCGGACACGAACGCGACGGCGGCGGAGTACTTCGCCTACTGGCTGGCCGAGGAGGTGAAGCCGAACCGGAGGCCCAAGACGTACCAGGGCTACGAGAGCGTGGTTCGGACACACCTCGTTCCTGGGCTCGGCAAGAAGAAGATCCGGACGCTGCGCGCACAGGAGGTACGCGCCTGGATCAACCGCGTCCGGGCCGAGTGCCAGTGCTGCAAGCACGAATGGGACGCACAGCGGAAGCGCCCGGAGTGCTGCGCTGCCGGGCAGTGCTGCCAGTCCACCCTTTCGCCGCGCATGGTCCAGTTCATCCACGCAGTCCTTCGGAACGGGCTTCAGCACGCAGTCAGGGAGGAACTGATCACCAGGAACGTCGCCAAGCTCGTACAGGTCACCACACCCTCGTACGGGACCGGGCAAGGGCTGTCGGCATCCATGGCCAAGCTGGTTTTGAAGGAACTGCGCGATCACCGCATGTACGCGCTGTACGTGCTCGCCATGACGCTGGGCATGCGCCGCGGAGAACTTCTCGGCCTTCACTGGGCCGCTGTGGACCTAGACAAGGGCACGCTGACCGTCGCTACGAATCTTCAGCGGGTCGGCGGTGAACTGAGGATCGTCCTGCCCAAGACCAAGACCTCACAGCGCACCCTGCCCCTGCCACCCCTCGCTCTGGCCGCGCTGCGGGAACACCAGGAGCGGCAGGCGCAGGAGAGGGCAGCGGCCGGCATGGAGTGGCGTGAACACGATCTGGTGTTCCCGTCCCGGATCGGGACCCCGTACGAGCCGGACAACCTTCGCCGGAGCTGGGGGCCGGTCCGCCGGAAGTACGGTCTTACACACCGCTTCCATGATCTACGTCACACCTGTGTCACGCTGCTGCTCGACCTCGGAGTGCCGCCGCACGTGGTGATGCAGATCGCTGGGCACAGCGATCTCGAAGTGACCATGGGTGTCTACGCTCACGCCTCACTGGACGAGAAGCGCCGGGCGCTGGAACGGCTGAACGAGGCACTTTCCTGAGCGGTTGATGTCACCAGGTGATGTCACGGGCACAAAAACACCCTCTCCGAAGATCTTCGGAGAGGGTGTGTGCCCTGGTAGGGCTGCGGTGGCTGGGGCCGGGGTCGAACCGGCGACCTTCCGCTTTTCAGGCGGACGCTCGTACCAACTGAGCTACCCAGCCGCAGCGGTCCTGACGGGATTTGAACCCGCGGCCTCCACCTTGACAGGGTGGCGAGCACTCCAAACTGCTCCACAGGACCAAGCTTGTGCGAGCTCTAGTCTCGCACATGGTGTTGCGTGCCCCCAACGGGATTCGAACCCGTGCTACCGCCTTGAAAGGGCGGCGTCCTGGGCCACTAGACGATGAGGGCTGATGGCCCACCTGGGCGCCTTCCGGCGCCGTCGGGGACGTGAGAAGCATATGGGATGCCGGTGGGGTTCGCCAAAACGGTTTACGAGGAGGCGGGTCTCGGACGCGCCTCCGGGCTGTTCTCGGCCGGGAGGTGGCGGCTGACCTCGGCCTTCGCCAGGCGAAGTCCACCGAGGTCGATCTCGTCCCAGACCTCGGGCTCCCCGCTCTCCGGGGCCGCGACGTGGTCGGAGGCGGGAGGTCAGCCCCACCCCAGTTCGTGGAGCCGGTCATCGTCAATGCCGAAGTGGTGCGCCACCTCATGCACGACCGTGACGGCCACCTCGTGCACTACGTCTTCGGGCGTTCCACAGGAGCGCAGAGTCGGGCCCATGTAGATGGTGATTCGGTCCGGCAGAACGCCGGCGTACCACTCACCGCGCTCCGTAAGCGGTATCCCTTCGTAGAGGCCCAATAGCTCAGGGTCGGACGGGTCGGGTTCGTCCTCCACGAACACGGCCACGTTGTCCATGACCCGCGTCAGCTCAGGGGGAATCTGATCAAGGGCCGCGCTCACCAGCTCTTCAAATGCCTCATGGGTGATTTCCAGCACAGAGCCATTGTCGGGGACGGGCGGGTGAATTCGGGTACAAGAGGCTCTGCCGCCGCTCGACCCTTCTGCTCTGGGGTTGTCCGGGAGCCGTTACGCAAGTCGTGCCCCCGCGAGTGACCAGCCACGGACGCAGCGCAGGGCCCGCCTCCCAGAGGGGAAGCAGGCCCGCGAACGTTGCAGGGGACGGACTACGCGTCGTCGGAGGCGAGCGCGAGAGGCACACCGACGTCGGTCGGCTCGTCCTCACCCACCCACCAGAACCGGAAGCGGTCCAGCGACGGCTTCAGATCCGGCCGGCGCGTGTCCTGGGCGGGGCGGGGCCAGTTGGGCAGTGCGTCCCGTCCGTACGCGCCCTGGAGGCCCGCCCCGCATGCCCGGATCGCCCGCTCCCCGTCCCGACCGTCCCGCCCGCTCCTCCGGGGCGTCCCGGACCTCTCGCGCCCTGCGGGGCCCATGCGTGGTGGCGGCCCTCGTCGCCGCGGCCATGGCCCTGGCGGGCTGTACGAGCGTGTCCGACGGCCCGAAGCGTCCGGGCCCGCAGCACGGCGCCCGCGACCGCGACGGGGCGGCTGAGCCGGGCGGGGGCGTGGCGACGTCGGGCGGCAGGGCGCGTACGTATCCGGACGCCGGGCCGGACGGCGACGACGGAGGGGACGCCAAGAACGGGAAGAACGGGAAAAAGGGCGAGAAGAAGGACGGGAAGAAGGGGAACGAGGGGGAGAAGGAGGCGAAGCGGTCGGCCTCGGCCTCCGCACCGGGCGCGGCCGAGCCCTCTCCCGCCAAGCCCCCCAAGGGCGGCCCGCAGCGGCCGGTGCCGTCGGCGCCCTCGTCGCCCGGCGCGCCGTCCGGGGGTGCCCCCTCCACCGCGGCCCCCTCGAGCCCGTCGTCGAGCGCCCCGGAGCCGCCGCGGCCGACCACCTCCGCCCCGGCGTCCCCGCCCGCGTCACCGGCTCCGGAGGCCGAAGAGACGGAATGACGGAGTGACGAAGGGCACGTCATCCGCCGCGCGGCGGATTTGCTCTTGAGGGGTGGAAGTGCGTATGGTGGTAGATCGTTTGATCCCATTTGCCCGGCGCCAAACCGAAGAGCGCCGCGTGGCGCGTTCCTTACCTTCCCGTGGCTGACCGCACTGAGGCGGTTTTTTGCGACATCACACGGAGTTTGGGCGCGTGCCGAAACTCCGGAAGGTTTCGCATTTCGCATGTCCGTTGCCACTGACCACACAGTCATGCCCGCTGCCGACGAGCAGAACGAGCTGACCGAGCAGGACGAGAGCACTCAGACCGCCGAATCCGCCCAGTCCACCGAAGACAGCCAGTCCACCGAAGACAGCCAGACCGCCGAAGACAGCCAGGCCACCGACCAGCCGCAGGCCCCCGAGCAGCCCCAGATCACCTTCGGTGACCTCGGCCTCCCCGAGCAGATCGTCCGCAAGCTGGCGCAGAACGGCGTCACCACGCCGTTCCCGATCCAGGCCGCGACCATCCCGGACGCCATGGCCGGCAGCGACATCCTCGGCCGTGGCCGCACCGGCTCCGGCAAGACCCTGTCGTTCGGCCTCCCGCTGCTGACCACGCTGGCCGGCGGCCACACCGAGAAGAAGCGCCCCCGCGGCCTCATCCTCACCCCGACCCGCGAGCTCGCCATGCAGGTGAGCGATGCGCTGCAGCCGTACGGCGACGTCCTGGGCCTCAAGCTCAAGGTGGTCTGCGGCGGCACCTCGATGGGCAATCAGATCTACGCGCTGGAGCGCGGGGTCGACATCCTCGTCGCCACCCCGGGCCGGCTGCGCGACATCATCGACCGCGGCGCCGCGTCGCTGGACAAGGTCCAGATCACCGTCCTGGACGAGGCCGACCAGATGGCCGACATGGGCTTCCTGCCCGAGGTCACCGAGATCCTCGACCAGGTGCCGCAGGGCGGCCAGCGGCTGCTGTTCTCCGCGACGCTCGAGAACGAGATCGACACCCTCGTCAAGCGCTACCTGGTCGACCCGATCACCCACGAGGTGGACCCCTCCGCGGGCGCGGTCTCGACCATGACCCACCACGTGCTCGTGGTGAAGCCGAAGGACAAGGCGCCGGTCACCGCCGCCATTGCCGCGCGCAAGGGTCGCACGATCATCTTCGTACGGACCCAGCTCGGCGCCGACCGCGTGGCCGAGCAGCTGCGCGACGCCGGAGTGCGGGCCGAGGCGCTGCACGGCGGTATGACGCAGGGTGCCAGGACCCGGACGCTGGCCGACTTCAAGGGCGGCTATGTGAACGTGCTGGTCGCCACGGACGTCGCCGCGCGCGGTATCCACGTCGACGGCATCGACCTCGTCCTGAACGTGGACCCGGCCGGCGACCACAAGGACTATCTGCACCGGTCCGGCCGTACGGCGCGGGCGGGGCAGAGCGGCACGGTCGTCTCGCTGGCGCTGCCGCACCAGCGGCGGCAGATCTTCCGGCTGATGGAGGACGCGGGCGTCGACGCCTCGCGCCACATCGTCGGCGGCGCCGGTGTCTTCGACGAGGACGTGGCGCGTATCACAGGCGCCCGCTCGCTGACCGAGGTGCAGGCCGAGTCGGCCGCGAACGCCGCCAAGCAGGCCGAGCGCGACGTCCAGGACCTCACCCGGGAGCTGGAGAAGGCGCAGCGGCGGGCAACGGAGCTGCGCGAGGACGCCGACCGGCTGACCACGCGTGCGGCGCGGGAGCGCGGCGAGCACGTGGCCCCGGCGTCGGCCGTGGCCGAGGCAGGGACCGAGGCTGCCGCTGCCGCCCCGGAGGGCGCCGCCGGCGCCCCCGTCGACGCGTCGGCGGACGTCGTGGTGCCCGCCCAGCGTTCGGCCGAGGCCGCGGTGGCCGAAGCCGCCCCCGAGGCCGGCGAGGCGCCGCGGCGCTCCTCGTACGAGCGCCGTGACGAGCGGGGCAACTTCGAGCGTCGGGACCGTCGGGACGGGGACCGCGGTGACCGTGGTGACCGCACGTTCGGCCGCGACCGCCGCGAGGACCGTCCGCGTGGCTCGTACGAGCGTCGTGACGACCGTGGCGGCCGTCCGTTCGAGCGCCGTGAGGACCGTGACCGTGGCGGCTTCCGCCGCGACGACCGTCGCGACGACCGCGGTGGCCGCTCGTACGACCGGCGTGACGACCGCCGCGATGACCGCGGTGGGTTCGAGCGTCGGGACCGTCGGGACGGGGACCGCGGTGACCGTGGTGACCGCACGTTCGGCCGTGACCGCCGTGACGACCGTCCGGGTGGCTCGTACGAGCGTCGTGACGACCGTGGCGGCCGTCCGTTCGAGCGTCGTGAGGACCGTGACCGTGGCGGCTTCCGCCGCGACGACCGCCGTGACGACCGTCCGGGGCGTCCGTTCGAGCGCCGCGACCACAACCACCGTGGTGGCGACCGCCCGTTCGGCCGTGACCGCCGCGACGACCGCCCGGCCCGCCGCGACGACCACCGGTCCGGCAACACCGGCGGCCGGTCCTACGACCGCTCGCACAACCAGTCCTTCGACCGCCGCGCCGACAAGCCGCGCTGGAAGCGCAACGGCTGACGGGCCGCCCTCCGGCCGGCTGTGATGCCGACCGAACGGCCTACTGAGGGGCCGTGCAACACCCGGTTGTTGCACGGCCTTTCGACCCCGTGGGGTATTGGCTCGGGTCTTCGCCCCCGGCCGAGCTATGCTGCGGGGGTGCGGGTCATTAGCTCAATTGGCAGAGCAGTGGACTTTTAATCCATTGGTTCAGGGTTCGAGCCCCTGATGACCCACTGGCGAACCGCAGGTATGCACCGCTGACCTGCGGTTTTCGTCGTTCTTGGCACATGGTGTCACCCACCTGGGCCCGAGCGGATGCCGTCCCCCGGCGCTCCGCTCAGGCTGATCTTGCTGCTTCGAGCCATCCGGACTCCAGCAAGGTGAAGGAGACACCTCGTGCGATGTGTGACAACCCTCCGTGGCCTCCGTGCTCTCGTCCCGGTCATGATGCTGGCGGCGTCCGTGTGGGGCGGCCCCGCGCCGGCGGTGGCCGTGGGATCCGGGGGAGGAGGTGGCGGTGGCGGGCACGGTCATGATCATGAGCACGGCCACGACTACGAATACGCCCATAGCGCCGATTACGACGAGGGCCATGACCGAGGCAGCGGCGACGGTGGTGGTGGCAAGGGCAGCGGTGATGGTGGCGAGCGTCCCGAAGTGGCCTGTGGGGATGTCTCCGGGCTGATCAGCGCCATCAACGATGCCAACAGCACGGGGGTGGGTGTGATCCAGCTCGCGCCGAGCTGTGTCTACACCCTCACCGGTCCGGCGGTGTCCCCGGGCACGAACGGGCCGGACGGGCTGCCGGTGATCACCGGGAATGTGACCTTCATCGGCGCCAACACGACCATCACCCGGGGCTCGGCCACGGCCTTCCGTATCGCGGAGGTCGCTCCCGGAGGAACCCTGACCCTCAACGGCATCACGGTCTCCAACGGGTCGGCGACCACTGCCGGCGCGGGGATCGACGGCGGCGGCATTCTCGACGCGGGGACGCTGAGGCTGACGTCGAGCGTGGTCACCGGAAACCTCGCGAGCAATGTCGGCGGCGGTATCGAGGTCGCCAACAATGCCGTACTGGATCTCAACTCCAGTCAGGTGACGCACAACACCGCCGGTGACGGCGGTGGTATTCACATCAACTCAGGGGGATCGCTGACGGCCGTCAGCAGCGAGATCTCCGACAACACCGCAAATGGCGCGGGCGGCGGAATCTCCAACTTCGGAAACGTGACGTTGACGGCGGTGGACGTACGGGGCAATGACGCCCTTAACTTCGAAGGAGGTGGGATCACTACCAACAGCGGCAATTTCGCCATGTATTCCGGCTCCATCGACGGTAATACATCCGGAAGTCACGGAGGTGGTATCGCCAACTTTGGCAGCCAACTGATGTTGCAATCCGTCGCCGTAACCAACAACACCGCCGGGCAGAACGGCGGCGGTCTGTACAACGACGCGGGTAATGCCCAGCTCATCGGCGACCAGGTGACCGGGAATACAGCCAACGGTGGCCAGGGTGGCGGAATTTTCGTGAACGGGGGGACGGTGACACTGACGGGAACCGTGGTGTCCGGCAACAACCCGAACAACTGCGTGCCGGGTCTGCCCGGGTGCTGAGACGATCCGGCTGCCGACACCGAACGGGCGCGGCCCTGGAAGAGGTTCGTTCCAGGGCCGCGCCCGTTCGGCCGGGGGCTCGGCACTCGCTACCGCATCAGTCGCTGTGGCCGCGGCTTCTCACGGGGCCAGGGAAATGTTGGTGCACGTGCTGACGAGGCCGATGTCACCGGTGGGCGCGGTCTTGATGTCGTTGACGGTGCTGCCGGTCTCCGTTTCGCACGAGTTGCTCTGGGCGTCGACGCCGTAGGCGCTCGTGGCCCCTGCGATGCCGATGACCATCGCGCCGGCCGCTACGGCCATGACAGCGGCCTTCTTGCCAATCCGCATTGGTTGGTGCCTTCCTTTAAGCTTACCTGAATTCCGCAGATGCCTTAACCGTGAAGGCCAAAAACGCGGCCCCCGGCGAGATTTGATCCCCGCCAGGGGCCGTGCGCGAAGTGGTCACGAACTCATCATCCGCAGTGGATGGAGTTCGTGTCGCAATCGACCGGGGAGGTGGTGCCGCGATTCCGCCGGGGCGGGCACGCGGCACCCGCTACCGCATCAGTAGCCGTGACCGCGGCGGTTCGACTTCTTGCTCTTCTTGCCCTTGTTCTTGTTCTCGTGCACCGGGGACTGCAGCGCGACGTTGGCGCACTTGCTGCCGATGGCGATGTCACCCGTCGGCGCCCCGCCACCGGTGTTGGTGGTGGTTCCGGTCGCGGTGTCGCAGTCGTTGGCCTGGATCACGGAAGGGGTGTTGGTGAAGTTGATGCAGTCCGAGCCGATCGACGTGTCACCAGTGGGCGCGAGGGCGCCGGTGATGACCGTGCTGCCGGTGCTCGTGTCACACGAGTTGCTCTGGACGCCGCCGTTCGAGCCGACCAGGGGGCCGAAGCCATAGGCGCTCGACGCTCCCGCGGTGCCGATGACCATCGCGCCGGCCGCTGCGGCCATGAGAGCTGCCTTCTTGCCAATCTGCATTGGTTGGTGCCTCCATTTAGGTTCTCCGCGAATTCCGCAGACGCCTTAACAACGAAGGCAATTGGCGAAGGATCCGGGGCCGATCCCAGCTTCACCCGTCCGCCGCAGTAAGGATATCTTCGCCTTCGAGTCCTCATGACAACACATAACCGGGTTCCAAGTATGCGGCCCCCGGCGGGAGTTGTCCGCCGGGGGCCGCGAGCGAGGCCGTCAGGAACTCATCATCGGGAGTGGCTTCCGCTGTTCCCGCTGCTGCTCCGCTTGCCGTTCGCTCCGTCTCCGGAGATGTTGGCGCAGGTGGTCTCGGTGGTGACCTTGGGTCCTGGGGCCAGCGGCGAGATCGTGATGGGTCCGATCGTGGAGTTGGTATCGCACTTGTTGCTCTGCTTCAGCGCTCCACCGGTCTTGCTGTAGTTGATGCAGTTCGTCCGGCTGGTGATATCGGGCGACCCGGCGAGACCCGCGTTAATGGTGATGGGTCCGATGGTGGAGTTGGTCCGGCACCGGTTGCTCTGCTCCACCACTCCCGACTCGGTGTAGTTGACACAGTTGGTCTCGGTCGAGAGATCTCCTGTCGGAGCCAGACCGACGATGTTGATGGGACCGAGGACGGAATTCGTGTCACAGCGGTTTTTCTGGCTGCCGCCTTGACCGCCGTCCTGACTGCCGGATGCGGGCTGGGCTCCCGAATCGTGGTCGGTGGCGCCGGCACTGCCCGCGCCGCCGATGGCCAGCGCACCTACAGCCGCCAGAAGCAAGGCTGTCCTCTTGCGCCTGTGCATAAAGCCTCCAATGTGGGTTCTCGACGGTTATCCGCGAACATCTGACTAACGAGGGCAGTCGGCGTTGGGTCCCCGAGCCGCCGCACCTCTACCCGTCCGGCGCATTAGAGACATCGTCAGTCTGCGCTGGCCGATTCCTCCTCGCAACGCCAACGCGGCCCCGGACGAAGCAGTGTCCGGGGCCGCGATGGAAGCCAGAGATGCGTTCACCCTGCTTTTCTCATTCGGGGGAACACAGCGAACTTGGCATGGGGTCAGCTGCCGTAGCTGCCGTGCTGCTCGGTGCCGTAGTTGCCGCGGCCGTCGCTGCGGAGTCCGTCGCTGTTGTTGTAGCCGCTGCCGCCCGAGCGGACGGACGTGGTCGACTTGGGGTAGGAGATGTTGGAGCAGTTGCTGCCGATCTTGGTGTCGCCCGTCGGGGCCATCCAGGCCCACTGGCTGGTGGGACCGGTGGAGGTGTCGCAGTCGTTGCTCTGGACCGCCGAGCCGGTGTAGTCGACGTTGACGCAGTTGGAGGTGATGTCGATGTCACCGGTGGCTGCGAGTCCGCTCCACTGGCTGGTCCAGCCGGTGCGAGTGTCACATTCATTGCTCTGGACGCTGCCACCGCCGCCGCTGGCGGCGGACGCGCCGCCGGCACCGACGAGCACCATTGTGCCGGCGGCCGCAGCCAAGAGTGCTGCCTTCTTTGCGATGTTCACTTAATTCCTCCCGGTGGGTGTCTGCCGCGGATTCACGGACATCCACGTCAACGAAGAAAATCTGTAAAAGCTTCGGGCTGGCTTTCACCTTCACTCATCCGGCATAATTACTCGCCCCTTTGCCTCGTTCGCCTTGCGCCTTCCGGCGGGAGAATCCAGCCGATCGGACCGTAGATGACGGGCGAGCGCGGAGGCTGTTATGCGAATTGCGAAAGAGGTGCCGTCAACCTCATACGGGACCGGAATCCCACCGTCCGAGTTGTTCGACGGGCCGAACGAGTGATATATCCGAGCCTCCCGGCGCAGCACTGAGTGAGGCACGGCCCACAGACGGCTTCGCCGAACCGCACGCGCGGCCTGTGTTCGCGCCGCTACGGTAAGTGCGCGAGAACAGTCGCCGGGGGGACGGCGAGCGGACGGCCGGGAGGCGGGAGGAGACAGGTATGGGGCACTCACGAGCCGGCGGGGGTGGCGGCACTCCAGCCGAGCACCTGGACGGGCTTCTCGCCCGCGCGCAGAACGGCTTCGAGATCGACGAGGCGGTGCTGGGCCGGGCCCGCGACGCCCTGATGCACCAGTCCGAGCTGCGCTCCTGCCGGCAGTGCAACGAGCCTGCCGGCCCGCTCGGCTACAGCACCTATCGCCATATCTTCCTGCTCCCCGACGGCAGCAGCCTGCTGCTGTGGGAGCTGGAGCACAACACCGGCCAGGACCGCCGCCCGCTCTTCGAGCTCTACGCCGACGAGGACGCCCTGGCCCTGGCCGAGCGCCGGGTGCACGAGCGGATCGGCGGCGCCCGCTGGGACGAGCTCGAGGGGTTACCGCTGTGGCTGCCCGAGCAACTGCTGCACGCCGTCGCGCCGGTGGAGACCCCGCGCGCGTACGTGTCCGACGACTCGGCCGACCACGCCCGCCGCGTGCTGCGCCGCGCGGAGAACCCCGACCGCCCCGGCGCGGACACCGAGCGGCTGCTCGCCACGGCGTTCGCCCATGACATCGCGCTGGCCCCGAAGCCGCGCCGCCGCCCCGGCGGCCCCGACGCCACGTGGTGCCGCTTCTATGAGCACGCGTTCCTCCTCGCCGGCGGGGACGAGATCGTCCTGTGGGAGCTGGAGCACAACCTGACCGCCGACGGGCGGCTGGTGTGCGAGGTGTATCTCGACGAGGTCTCCGCCGAGCTGGCGGCGGACCGCCACGCCCGCGCGCTCGGCGTCGACCTCTGACGCGTCCTCTTCCTCTTTCCCTTACCTGTCCCCGTCCCCGCGCCGTGTTCTGACGCACCCACCTGGCCGACACCGGCTCGCCCGACGCCCCGTCACCCGGGAGCCTGGTGGGGTGCGTACGAACCGAACCCGCGCATGAGACGGCGTACAGGGCCATGAGGCGGCGTACGGGGCGCCGTACGAGACCGCGTGCGCCCCAGCGCGGGGAACCGCCGCGCGCGGACGTGGCTCGCGCGGACGGGCCCTGGGCGGACGGACCCCGGGCCGACGTGCCCCGCGCCGACAGACCCCGCGTGGGCGACGAGGTGCCCATGGGCTCCTCCGGCCGCCGCTTCGCGCCCTGGCTCCCCGGCGTGCTGATCGTGGGCGGGGTCATCTACGACATCAGCTCCCCGGCCGCCTACACCGCGGCCCCCTTCCTCGCCGCCGCCCCCCTGGTCGCCGCCCCGTTCTATCGGCTGCGGCTTACCGCCCTCGTCGGGACCCTCGCCGTCGCCGCCTCCTGCCTGCTGGCCGAGTTCCATGGCGTCCGGGACTGGGCCCAGTCGGCCACCGAGATCGCCACCGTCGTGACGGTCGCCCTACTGGCCCTCCTCATCAACCGTGTCGTCCGCCGCGGCTCCCAGCGGCTGGCGTCGGCGCGCGGCATCGCGGAGGCGGCCCAGCGCGCCGTACTGCCCGTGCCGCCGGCCCGGCTGGCCGGCCTGGACGTCGCGGCCCGCTATGTGGCGGCCGAGCGGGACGCCGCGATCGGCGGTGACCTGTACGCGGTGCAGGACACCCCGCACGGCGTACGGATGGTCATCGGCGACGTACGGGGCAAGGGGCTGGGGTCGGTCGAGGTGGTCGCGATCGTCATCGGCGCCTTCCGGGAGGCCGCCGAACAGGAGGCCACACTGGAGGGGCTGACGCTGCGGCTGGAGCGGGCGCTGCAGCGCGAGCGGGCCCGGCGGGCCGATATCGAGCAGGCCGAGGGGTTCATCACGGCGGTGCTGGCCGAGATCCCCCGCGGCGACTCCATGCTCCGCCTGATCAACCGCGGCCACCCGGCGCCGCTGCTGCTGGACGGGGAGGGCGCGGTGTGCCAGGCCGACCCCGAGAGGCCGGCGCTGCCGCTGGGGATGGGCGATCTGGGGGCGTGGCCGGACCGGGTGGAGGAGCTGCGGTTCGCGGAGGGGGTGACCCTGCTGCTGTTCACCGACGGGGTGAGCGAGGCGCGCGATGCGGAGGGCACGTTCTACGATCCGGCGGTCCAGCTGCGCGGCCGTCGCTTCGCCGGACCGGTGGAGCTGCTCGACGCGTTGGTGGCGGATGTGGAGCGGCATACGGGCGGCGGGACCGCCGACGACATGGCGCTGCTGGCGCTGCGCCGCGCCCCGGTGGCGCCGGGGGCGGACCATGGATGCGGACACGAACACGTTCCGTAGCGGAGCATGACCCCTCCGGATAACGATTGACGCACGATCAGTTCGGGGGCGTTTCCGGGTGTGCTCGGGTCGCTGTCGACTCGCCCTCATCTGTCCCATGTTGTTCGTGAACGTCACCTCAAAGGTTGCTCTGATTCCCGGGAACGGCTTGGAATCGGGTCCTGCTCTCTATTAACGTTCGATAACGCAGCGCGGTCGTTACTGCCGCCGCAAGAGGCGGCACCGTGCGCCGTCGCCGAATCCCGTACGCACAGCAGCACCAGCAGCAGAGCGACAACAGCAACACCAAGGGAACCGGGGAACCACCAACCTTGGGGTGAATCGGGTCGAACCTGACCCGTAGGAGACCTTCCTGCTCCGAACCCGTCAGCTAACCCGGTAGGCGAGAGGGAAGGAAAGGAGTGCGCCCGCGTGGCGTCCAACAGGTCTGCCCTAGAAGAAGCTCCGTCCCGCACGTCCGGCGCCGGAGCGGGGACAGCCACCCGCTACGGCTCCTGGTTCGAACCGGCCGCCGAGGCGAGGGACGGGCAGGACACCGAGACATGGGACGAGTGGAATCCCACTGAGGAATCCATAGCCCCGGTGCGCGGCCGGCACCGAGTCGCCAGGCAGCGCGGCGGCACGATGGCCCGCAGCGGCGCCGTGCTCGGCGTCGGCGTGATCGCGGCGGTCGGCGCGGGCGGGATGGCGAGCGCCAAGGACCGCCCCAAGGCCCCCATATCCATGCCGGACCTCGCACACGTCGCCGACAAGGTGACGGACGTCCTCCCCGACGCGGCGGACCTGCCCGGCATCGGCTCGCTGCTCTCCTCGGACTCCGGTTCCGGCTCCGACGGCACCTCGGCCGCCCCCCTCTCCCAGGCCGGCCTGACCTCCCAGGACGAGGAGAACGGCACCACCGACGCCGGTGAGGCGCTGCGCGCCCGCATCCTCCAGCAGGCCGAGAACCAGCAGAACTCCGCCGACGAGTCGCAGCGCGAGGCCGCGGCCGACGCCGCCGCCAAGCAGGCCGCCGAGAGGGCCGCCGGCGTGGCCAAGAAGGCCGCCGACGCGGAGGCGAAGCGTAAGGCCGAGGCGGAGGCGAAGAAGAAGGCCGCCGAGGCCGAGGCCAAGCGGAAGGCGGAGGAGGCGGCGAAGAAGAAGGCCGAGGCCGAGCGCCTGGCCAAGCTCGCCGCCCAGTACACCCTCCCCGTCGCCTCGTACACCCTGACCGCGTCCTTCGGCCAGGCGGGCAACATGTGGTCGGCCGACCACACCGGCCAGGACTTCGCCGCCCCGACCGGCACCCCGGTCAAGGCGCTGCACGGCGGCACGATCACCTCGGCCGGGTGGGCCGGTTCGTACGGCTACCGCATCGTGATCAAGCTGAACGACGGCACCGAGATCTGGTACTGCCACCTGTCGTCGATGGTCCGTACGTCGGGCTCGGTGACGACGGGCGAGGTCGTCGGCCGCGTCGGCGCCACGGGCAATGTGACCGGCCCGCACCTCCACCTGGAGGTCCGGCCGGGCGGTGGCAGCCCGATCGACCCGATGCCCTGGCTCCGCGCCCACGGGTTGACCCCGTGACCGCCGCGACATGACCTGCTGACCGGGTCCCCATACCCCGGCGGCCTTGGCGCTCTCTCCCCCCTTGACGCCAGGGCCGCCGGTTTTTTGCCGCTCATTGGCGCCCGTACGACGGAATACCCTCCTCCGCCTCGGCGCTGAAACAATGCATGGCTGACACCAAGGACAACAAGCAGACCAAGCAGGCCGAGAGCCGTAGGCAGATCGGTGATCTGTCCGTCTTCCCGCTCTCCCTCGGCGGGAACGTCTTCGGCTGGACGGCGGACGAAGCCGAGTCCTTCGCCGTGCTGGACGCGTACGTGGCGGCGGGCGGCAACTTCGTCGATACGGCGGATGTGTACTCCGCCTGGGTACCGGGCAACTCGGGCGGAGAGTCCGAGACCATCCTCGGCAACTGGTTCGCCTCACGGGGCAACCGCGCCGACATCGTCCTCGCGACCAAGGTGGGCGCGGGCGTGCCGACGCCCCGCGGGCTGTCCGCCGCAGCGATCAGGGCGGGCCTCGACGAGTCCCTGAAGCGCCTGCGCACCGACTACATCGACCTTTATTACACCCACTACGACGACACCTCGGTGCCGGTGGAGGAGATCATCTCCACGCTGGACGAGCTGGTGAAGGCGGGCAAGGTCCGCCAGATCGCGGCCTCCAACATCTCCGCCGAACGCCTTGAGGCATCCCTGGACTTCTCGGCGAAGGAGGGACTGGCCCGCTACGTGGCCCTCCAGCCGCACTACAACCTGGTCTCCCGCGACACCTTCGAGGGCCCGCTCGCCGATGTCGCCGCCCGCCATGGCGTGGTGACCCTCCCGTACTACGCCCTCGCGTCAGGCTTCCTCACCGGCAAGTACCGCCCCGGCGCCTCGGTGGACAGCGCCCGGGCCGAGGGCGCGGCCAAGCACCTGCAGACCGAGCGCGGCCAGAAGGTCCTCGCCGCCCTCGACGACGTGGCCGCGGGCCACGGCGCCGCGCACGCCACGGTCGCCCTGGCCTGGCTGGCGGCCCAGCCCACGGTCGTGGCCCCGATCGCGAGCGCGCGTACGGTGGACCAGCTGCCGGCGCTGCTGGCGGTGGCGGAGCTGAAGCTGACGGAGCAGGAGCTGGCGCTGCTGACGTCGGCGTCGGAGTAAGACAGCGTTTGCGGTGAGTATGAGACAGCGACACGCCGTGGCCACGGCGTGTC
>NZ_JBSFMM010000084.1:0-45749 GCF_053599555.1 Streptomyces sp. NPDC000941 | reverse complement strand
GGCGGGCGCCGCGGGCGCCGGGGGCGAACGCCCGGCCCGCCGGGCCCGCAGCGCGTCCGCGGGCTCGGTCAGCCAGCGCACCACCGACACCACGGGCGCGGACACGACGCCGGCGGACGACTCCGCGCGGCCCGCACGCCGCGCTCGCAGCGCGAGCGAGGGCTCGACGAGCCAGCGGGACGCCGGTACGGATACGGCAGCGGCGGAGGGAAGTGCCCGGCCCGCGCGCCGGTCGCGCGGTGTGGGTGAGGGCTCCGCGAGCCAGCGGGACACGAGTACGGAGGCAGCGGCGGGCGAGGCCGCGGAGGGGGCGGCCGCGGAGGCGGCGTCGGACGGCGTTGCCCGGCCCGCGCGTCGTGCCCGTAGCGCCGGCGAGGGGTCGGCAAGCCAACGCGCCGCGACGGGTGGTCAGGCCCAGGCGCGCCCGGACCGCCCCACCACCCGCCCGCGCTCGGCCGACGCCCCATGGCACCACGCCCGCCCGGCCCGGGACGAGCCGACGCCCCCCGGTGCGGAGTCCCCGGAGCCCGCGCCCGGCGCCACCGCCGCGGCGGGGGACGGCGCCGAGCCGCGGCGGGAGGCCTCCCGATCGGCAGCCACGGGCGGGCCGACGGCTTCCAGCTCCTCTGCCTCGGCGGAATCCGGAACAGGGACCGCCGCGGGCGAGAACGTTCAGGACTCGGGGGCCGCCGGGCCCGGGCCCCAGGCTCCGGCCACAGGCGGGCCGACGGCCGCGGACGGCCCCGCCTCGGGCGCCGAGGAACCGTCTCGCGCGGAGGCCGAGGACGCCGGTGAGCCTGACGCGCCCGCTGAGCCCGACGCACCTCACACAGACACCGACGACCCGGCGGGAGGCACCGCGTGAACGACGTCCTCGACGTCGCGCTGCGACTGCTCGCGCTGTTGGTCGCCTTCCTCGTACTGCCTCTCGTCGTGGGGCAGACCGAGCACAAGGTCATGGCCCATATGCAGGGCCGGCTCGGGCCGATGTACGCGGGTGGGTTCCACGGGTGGGCACAGCTGGTCGCGGACGGCGTGAAGTTCGCGCAGAAGGAAGACGTCGTACCGGCGGGGGCCGACCGGCGGATCTTCCAGCTCGCGCCCGCCGTCGCGCTGCTGCCGTATCTGCTGGTCCTGGTCGCGATCCCGGTCGGGCCCGGCGCCGTCGGCCGGTTCATCGACGCCGGCATCTTCTTTGTGCTCGCCGTAATGGGCGTCGGCGTGCTGGGCTCGCTCATGGCGGGCTGGGCGTCGGCCAACAAGTTCTCCCTCCTCGGAGGGTTGCGTACGGCCGCGCAGCTGATGGCGTACGAGCTGCCGATGCTGCTCACCGCCGCCTCCGTGGCGATGGCCGCCGGTACCGTCTCGCTGCCCGGCATCCTCGACGCGTTCGAGTGGTGGTGGGTGCCGTGGCAGATCGTCGGCGGGGTGGTGTTCTTCACGGCCGGGCTCGCCGAGCTGCAGCGTCCGCCCTTTGATGCGCCGATCGCCGACTCCGAGATCATCTTCGGCGCGTACACCGAGTACACCGGGCTGCGCTTCGCCCTGTTCCTACTGGCCGAGTACGCGGGCATCGTCATCCTCTGCGGGCTGACCACCGTGCTGTTCCTGGGCGGCTGGCACGGTCCGGCCGCCCATGACCTGGGCTGGGTGTGGACGCTGCTGAAGACGGCCGCACTCGCCTTCGTGGTGATCTGGCTGCGGGTGAGCTATCCGCGGCTGCGCGAGGACCAGCTGCAGAAGCTCGCCTGGACCGGCCTCATCCCGCTCGCCCTGGTCCAGATCGCCCTCACCGGCGTCGTCAAGGTGGTGATCTCCTGATGGGCATCCCCGGTTCCGGCCTGGCCAAGGGTCTGGCCGTCACCCTGCGCACGATGACCCGGAAGGCGCACACCGCGCAGTACCCGGACGTCCAGCCCGAACTGCCGCCCCGGACGCGCGGCGTCATCGGCCTGTTCGAGGAGAACTGCACGGTCTGCATGCTCTGCGCGCGCGAGTGCCCGGACTGGTGCATCTACATCGACTCCCACAAGGAGACGGTGCCGCCGGCCGCGCCCGGCGGGCGCGAGCGCAGCCGCAATGTGCTGGATCGGTTCGCCATCGACTTCGCCCTGTGCATGTACTGCGGTATCTGCATCGAGGTGTGTCCTTTCGACGCGCTGTTCTGGTCGCCGGAGTTCGAGTACGCGGAGGAGGACATCCGTGACCTCACCCATGAGCGCGACAAGCTCCGCGAATGGATGTGGACGGTGCCCGCGCCGCCCGCACTCGACCCCAGCGCAGAGGAGCCCAAGGAGATCGCCGCCGCCCGCAAGGCCGCCGACAAGATCGCCGCGGCCGAGGCGGCCGCTGAGGCCAAGGACACAGCGGAGGGCCACGGCCCCACCGGCCAGGACGGAGCGGCGTCATGACTGCCGCGGCGCAGCTCGCGGCCGCCGGCCACGGTTTTCTGTCACCGACCGGTGTGGAGATCACCTTCCTTCTGGTCGCGGTGGTGACCCTGGGCGGGGCCGTCGTCACCGTCACCACCAAGCAGTTGGTGCACGCCGCGCTGTGGCTGGTGGTCACGCTCGGCGGGCTCGCGGTCGAATTCCTGCTCCTCACGGCGGAGTTCATCGCCTGGGTGCAGGTGCTGATCTACGTCGGCTCCATCGTCGTCCTCATCCTGTTCGGGCTGATGCTGACCAAGGCGCCCATCGGCCGGTCGCCTGACGCCGATTCGGGCAACCGCCCGGCCGCCCTCGCGGTGGCCGTGGCCTCCGCGGCCGCCCTGGTCTGGGTGGTCGTGGACGCCTTCCGGGCCACCTGGATCGACCTCGGAGAGGTGCAGGGCTCCACCAAGGTCACCGGCGTAAGCCTCTTCCGGCACTGGGTGCTGCCGTTCGAGGCGCTGTCGGTGCTGCTGCTCGCCGCGCTCGTCGGAGCGATCGTGCTCTCCCGGCTGCGATCCCCCCAGCGGACCCCGGGCGCCAACGGCCCCCGCCCCAACGGCCCCCGCACCGCCGACGCCGCCGAAAAGGAGGGCTGATGCACCTCGCCTACCCCGCCGTGCTCGCCGTCCTCCTCTTCTGCACCGGCCTGTACGGCGTCCTCGCCCGCCGCAACGCGATCCTGGTGCTGATGTCCGTCGAGCTGATGCTCGGCGCCGTCAACCTCAACCTCGTCGCCTTCGACGTCTGGCTCCGCGACACCCTGCACGCGGGCCAGGCCCTCACGCTCTTCGTCATCGCCATCGCCGCCGCCGAGATCGGCATCGGGCTGGCCATCGTCCTCCTCGTCTACCGCGACCGCGGCACCGCCGACATCGACAAGCTCCGGGGCCTCGCCGAGCCCCCGCCCACCGATGACAGCGTGCCAGGCACCACTGACAACGGTGCCGACAGCGACGCCGACACCAGCGCTGACCAGGGAATCCCCGCCCGGAGGCAGACCGCGTGACGACCACGACCGCCGCCGTCCTCGTCCCCCTCCTCCCCTTCCTCGGCGCCCTCGCCGGACTGCTGCTGGGCCGCCGCGCCCCCGGCTTCGTACGCCCCCTCGCGGTGCTGCCGACCGTCGCCGCGGCCGCCCTCGCCGTCCTCGTCGCCGTACGGCAGGGCGGGGGAGCGGGCGGCGGCAAGGGGGCGCTGGACGCCGCGACCCGGCTCACCGACACCGGCTCGCTCCCCATCGACCTCGCCCTGCACATCGACGGCTTCGCCGCCCTGGTCGCGGTCCTCGTCGGCGTCGTCGCGTGCTGTGTGCAGATCTACTCGACCGGCTATCTGCGCGACGATCCGCGCTACCCGTCCTACGCCGCGCTCGTCTCCCTCTTCACCGCCGCGATGCTGCTGGTCGTCTACTCCGACGACCTGATCGTGCTGCTCGTCGGCTGGGAGATCATGGGCATCTGCTCGTACTTCCTGGTCGGCCACTACTGGGAGACCTCGGCCGCGCGCTCCGCCTCCCTCAAGGCGTTCCTGGTCACCAAGCTCGGCGATGTGCCGTTCCTCTTCGGGATCTTCGCGCTCGGCGCCGACGCCGGTACGTTCCGCATCAGCCGCATCTACACCCAGCTGACCTCCTCCGCCGCGCACTTCCAGCTCGACCACCCCACCCTGATCGCGCTGCTGCTGCTGGCCGGGGTCGCGGGCAAGTCGGCGCAGTTCCCGCTGCACACCTGGCTGCCAGACGCGATGGCAGGCCCCACCCCGGTCTCCGCGCTGATCCACGCCGCCACCATGGTCGCCGCCGGCGTCTACTTCATCGCCCGGCTGCTGCCCGTCTTCGCGTCCTCCGCCGCCGCCCTCGCCGTGCTCGCCGTCATGGCGGCGGTCACCATGGTCGGCTCGGCGCTCGCGGCTCTGGCCCAGGACGACATCAAACGCGTACTCGCCTACTCGACCGTCGGTCAGCTCGGCTACATGACCGGCGCGCTCGCCGTCGACGACCGCGGCGCCGCCGTCTTCCACCTGCTGGCCCATGGCGCGTTCAAGGCCCTGCTCTTCCTCGGCGCCGGCGTGATCATCCACGCGGCCGGGACGAACTCGCTCGCCGCGATGTCGCGCATGAGCGGCCTGGCGGGGCGCATCCCCGACGCCTACTGGACGATGACGGTCGCGCTGCTCGCGCTCGCCGCCATCCCGCCGTTCGCGGGCTTCTTCTCCAAGGAGGCCGTCCTCGGCGCCGCCGAGCACGCGGCCACCGGGCACGCCCCGGCCGTCCCGGCGGCCGTCGGCTGGACCGTCCTGGTCGCCGGGCTGCTCACCGCCCTCCTCACCGCCGGCTACGCGGCCCGCCTGTGGCTGCTGACCTTCCGCGGCAAGGGCACCGAAGCCCCCGACCACGGCCGCCAGCCCCTCGTCATGAACGCCGTCCTATGGGCGCTCTTCATCCCCGCCGCCGCGTTCGGCCTCGCCTTCGGCGCCCTCCCGGACTGGTTCGACGGCGGGTCCCTCGCCCCGACCCTCACCACGACCGTCCTGGGCACCGGGCTCGCCCTCGTCGGCGTCCTCGTCACGTACGGGGCCTGGCGGCACACCACGGCGCTGGCCGCCCGCACCCCGATGGGCGCCGTGGCCGCCCACCCGGACGCCGAACCCGCGCTCTCCGAGGCCGAGGCCATCGCCACCCACGAGCCCGCGTACGGCGATATCGCAGCCGCCCACGACCCGGCGGACCCCGGCCGCCTCCTCCTCGGCCCGCTCCACCGGCACGCCGCGGCGGGCTTCCACCTCGACGCCCTGTACGCCGCGGTGTTCGTCCGCCCGGTGCGCGCCGCCGCCCGGCTCGTCGGCTTCCTCGACCGGGAGGTCGTGGAGACCTATGTGCGCGGCGCTGGCGGCGTACCCCGTCTGCTCGGCGCGGCCGTACGGCGCGCCCAGACCGGCAATGTGCAGACCTACCTCGGCGCGCTGCTCGCGGGCTCGCTCGTCCTGGTCGTCGCCGTCCTCGTCGCAGCGGGAGCCTGAGCCGTGAACCATACCGTCCTGCAGTCGCTCCTCGCGGCCCTGATCGTCCTGCCCCTCCTCGGCTCGGCCGCAGCCCTCCTCCCCGCCCCGCCCGGGCTGCGCGGCCGCGGCCCCGACCAGGCCGTGCTGCGCCACGGCGTCACGGTCACCGGGGCCGTCCTGGCCGTCGCCGTCGCGCTCGCCGCGGGCTTCGACCACGACCGCCCGGCCGCCATGCAGGCACAGACCGACATCAGCTGGATCCCGGCGCTGGACATCCGGATCCACCTCGGCGTGGACGGTGTCTCGCTCCCCCTCCTCGTGCTGACCGCGCTGCTGACCTTCCTGTGCGCCCTCTACAGCTACTTCAACATGCCCGCCGGGCCCTCCCCGAAGGCGTTCGTCGCGCTGCTGCTGCTCCTGGAGTCCGGCACCCTGGCCTCCTTCGCCGTCCTCGACCTGATGCTGTTCTTCCTGGCGTTCGAGATGGTGCTCATCCCGATGTACTTCCTCATCAACCGATGGGGCGGCGCCGGGCGCGAGCGCGCCGCCTGGAGGTTCATCCTCTACACGCTTCTCGGCTCCGTGATCATGCTGCTGGGCCTCCTCCTCGTCGGGCTCAAGGGCGGCACCTTCGACATGGTGGCACTCGCCTCCGACAATGGTTCGAAGCTCAGCCACACCACCCAGCTGATCGCGGTCCTCGCCATCGGCGTCGGCCTTGCCGTCAAGGCCCCCATGTGGCCCCTGCACAGCTGGCTCCCCGACGCCCACACCGCCGCGCCCACCGTCGGCTCCGTCCTCCTCGCGGGCGTACTGCTCAAGATGGGCACGTACGGGCTGGTGCGCATCGTGCTGCCCATCGCGCCCGAAGGGGCCCACACCTTCGCGCCCTACCTGGCCGCCCTCGCCGCCGTCGGCATCATCTACGGCTCCCTCGCCTGCCTCGCCCTGGCCCGCACCGGGGCCAAGGGCGACCTCAAGAGGCTGATCGCGTACTCCTCCGTCGGCCATATGGGCTTCGTTCTGCTCGGCATCGCCACGCTCACCCCGACCGGAGTCAACGGCGCGCTGTTCGCCAACATCGCGCACGGCCTGATCACCGGCCTGCTCTTCTTCCTCGTCGGCGCCCTCAAGGACCGCTGCGGCACCACCGACCTCGACCAGCTCTCCGGCACCGGCGGAGCGGCCCTGTACGGCCGGGCGCCGCGCCTGGGCGGACTGGTCGCCTTCGCCGCCGTCGCCTCCCTGGGGCTGCCGGGCCTCGCCGGGTTCTGGGGCGAGATGCTCGCCATGTTCGGCGCGTTCGAGCCCGCCGACGGGCTCAGCCGCCCCGCATTCCTCACCTTCATGGCGCTCGCGGGCCTGGGCACCCTGCTGACCGCCGCCTATCTGCTCGTCGTCGTACGCCGTGTCTGCATGGGCGAGCACCCGGAGGTCGAGATGGGCGGCACGCTCACCGGCGCGCCCGCGGGCGCCTCCGCGGGCACCCCCGCCGGCGGGGCCACGGGCGGGGCGGGAGAAGCCGCGGGGGCCACCGGAGCCGCAGGGGCTGCCGGGGGAGCCGGGGGCCCCGGGGCACCCGCCGGGCCGCTCCGCCCCGCCCTGGCGGACGTACGCGGCTACGAATTCGCCGCCTGGACCCCACTGGTCGCCCTCACCGTCCTCGGCGGACTGTGGCCCGCGGCCCTCCTCGGCCTCACCGACCCGGCCGTGCAGCAACTTCTCGCGGGAGGCCACTGATGACCGCGCTCGCCGGAGGCTACGTCCAGTCCGTCGACTGGCTCGCGATCGCCCCGCCCACCATCGCCGCCGTCGCCGCCTTGGCCGTCCTGGTCGCCGACCTCTTCCTCGCCGAGCGGAACAAACCCCTCCTGGGCTGGTTCGCGACCGCGGGCCTGGCCCTGGCCGCGCTCCTCCTGCTGCCGCTCCGCGCCGGGGACCGCAGCACCTTCTGCCTGACCTCCGACCCGGACGTCTGCAGCTATAGGGCCGACGAATTCGCCGTCGTCATCCAATTCCTGGTGCTCGGCGGAGCCCTTCTGACGGCCCTGCTGTCCATGAGCACGGTCCACAACCGCGGCTCCAAGGACGCCGGAGACGGTGACACCGGGGCCGCCGGGCGCGCCGACGCCGGGGACGCCGCAGAAGGCGGCAAACTTCCCGCCGGCGAATTCTGGTTCCTGTTGCTGTCCTCCGCCGCGGGCGCGGCCCTCCTGCCGGCCTCCCGCGACCTCGCCACCCTCGTCGTCGCCCTGGAGGTCGCCTCCCTGCCGGCCTTCGCGCTCGTGGGGCTGCGCCGCGGCGACCGCCTCTCCTCCGAGGCCGCCCTCAAGTTCTTCCTCTCCTCGGTCACCGCGACCGCGGTCATGCTGATGGGCGTCAGCTTCGTCTACGCCGCCACCGGCAGCCTCCACCTGTCCCGCATCGCCGCCGCCCTCGGCCACGTCGACCCCCGGCTGGACACGCTCGCCCAGGCCGGCGTCGTGCTCACCCTGGTGGGCTTCGCCTTCAAGACCGCCGCCGTGCCCTTCCACTTCTGGGTCCCCGACACCTACGTCGGCGCCCCCATCCCGGTGGCCGCGTACCTCTCCGTCATCGGCAAGGCGGTCGGCTTCTCCGGCCTCATCCTGGTCACCGTCCTCGCCTTCCCCGCGTACGCCGACGTATGGGGCCCGGCCGTCGCCGTGCTGGCCGCGCTCACCATGACCGCGGGCAACGTCGCCGCGCTGCGCCAGCGCCCCGAGCGCGCCCACAGCGCCGTACGCCTGCTGGCCTGGTCCTCCGTCGGCCAGGCGGGCTATCTGCTGGTCCCCATCGCCGCGGCCGGCTACGCCGATTCCTCCGGTGACGCGGCCCACGCCATCGGCTCCACGGTCGCGTACGCCCTGATGTACGCCGCCGTGAACCTCGGCGCCTTCGCGGTCGTCGCCCTGGTGTCGCGCACCCACCCCACCGGCCGCCTCAGCGACTACCGCGGCCTGTACGCCTCCCGCCCCCTGGCCGCCCTCGCGCTCGGCTTCTTCCTGCTCTGCCTGGCCGGGCTGCCGCCCGGCGTCATCGGCCTGTTCGCCAAGGTCACCGTCTTCTCGGCGGCCGTGGACGCGGGGTTGGGCTGGCTCGCCGTCGTCATGGCCGTGAACGTCGTGATCGCGCTCTACTACTACCTCCAGTGGACGGCCGTCCTCTTCCGCGCCCCCACCGGAGCCCCCGCAACCGCCGGAGCCACCGCGACCGCCGCCGAGCCGACGGCCCCGCCCACCCCCGCTCTCGCCACCCGCGCGGTCCCCGCCTCCCTCACCGCGGTCATCGGCCTCGCCGCCGTACTCGGCGTCGCCCTCTCCGGCGCCCCGCAACTCGTCCTGCGCTTCGCCTCCGGCGCCCTGCTGTGACCGCTGACTGAGGTCTCACTCCAACGGCCCAACGGCCCGCCACGTGTGCACTAGGGAACCAGCGACCTTCATATGGCGTTGACCAATGCGGAAGGGTCCACTGGAAGGTGGAGACACCGCGAAAAAGGGTCCCCTTGCGGCATCTTTTGGAGGGCACACCGTGCATCGTCGGCACAACGGGCTCAAAACCGCCGTACTCCTCGGGGGACTGTCCGCGCTCATCATTGCCGTCGGCAGCCTCTTCGGCCGTACGGGCCTGATCATCGCCGTCCTGGTGGCGCTCGGCACCAACGCGTACGCGTATTGGAACAGTGACAAGCTCGCCCTGCGCGCCATGCGCGCGCGGCCCGTGAGCGAGTTCGAGGCCCCCCAGCTCTACCGCATGGTCCGCGAGCTCTCCACCGCCGCCCGCCAGCCCATGCCGCGTCTCTACATCTCCCCGACCGAAGCCCCCAACGCCTTCGCGACCGGCCGCAACCCGCGGAACGCGGCGGTGTGCTGCACCGAAGGAATCCTCCGGCTCCTCGACGAGCGCGAGCTGCGCGCCGTGCTCGGCCATGAGCTCAGCCACGTCTACAACCGCGACATCCTCATCTCGTCCGTCGCCGGCGCGCTCGCCAGCGTCGTGATGTTCCTGGTCAACTTCGCCTGGCTGATCCCGATCGGCCGCTCCGACGACGACGAAGGCCCCGGCTTCCTCGGCATGCTGCTGATCATGATCCTCGGCCCGCTCGCGGCCACCATCATCCAGCTCGCCGTCAGCCGCTCCCGCGAGTACGAGGCCGACGCCTCCGGCGCCCAGCTCACCGGCGACCCCCTCGCCCTCGCCAACGCCCTCCGCAAGCTCGAAACGGGCACCCAGCAGCTCCCGCTGCCGCCCGAGCCCCGCCTGGAGACCGCGAGCCACCTGATGATCGCGAACCCCTTCCGCGCCGGCGAGGGCATGGCCAAGCTCTTCTCCACCCACCCGCCCATGGCGGAGCGCATCGCCCGCCTCGAAGAGATGGCAGGACGCCGACCGTGAAGACCATCCTCAACCTGATCTGGCTCGTCCTCTCCGGCTTCTGGCTCGCCTGCGCCTATCTGATCGCCGGGCTGCTCCTCTTCGTCACCATCATCGGCATCCCGTTCGGCATCGCCTCCTGGCGCATCGCGGGCTTCGCCCTCTGGCCCTTCGGCCGCACCGCCGTCCCCCGCCGCGACGCCGGAGCGCCCTCCTGCGTCGGCAATGTGCTGTGGCTCGTCCTCGCGGGCTGGTGGCTGGCGCTCGGCCACATCATCACCGGCACCATCCTGTGCCTGACGATCATCGGCATCCCGATGGGCCTGGCCAACTTCAAGCTGATCCCGATATCCCTGACCCCCCTGGGCCACGAGATCGTCTCCACGGACCGCCCCTTCGCGACCGGCCGCTAGCCGCTCCGGCGGAGGACGCCAGCTGATCTTCTCCGAGAAGTCCGAGAAGACCGGATCGCACCCAGCCTCGGAGAGCGCGTCGAGCTGGCTCTGAAGCTCTTGCTGGGCGGTACTGCACCTCGCGTGGCCCACTCTCGTGGGCTTCGTGGCGGCCTCCGGCACGGCGGCGTCGATGGTTGGGCGCCTCTCCCACGCGCGGCCTGGGCCGCGGTCGGCGGGGGTCTTCACCTCCAACTCGGCGCGCGACGGGGCTTCATTGCTCGTCGATGGTCTGGCGGCGGTCGGGGCCGGTCGGGTTCCGGCCCTTGCCGGAGGCTGCCAGGCTTCCCAGGATCGCGAGCAGTTCGGCGCTGCGGCTGTCGGGTTCGGCGTGGAAGACCTTGAGGACGAGGCCTTCGGTGCCGACGATGGCCAGCTTGCTGGCGTGCAGTTCGAGGTCGCCGACCTGCGGGTGGTGCAGTCGGTTGACCCGCGGCCGCTTGGGATGCACGTCGTGGCGGCCCCACAGGCGTCGGAAGTGCTCACTGCGCACCGACAGTTCGCCCACGAGCTCGGTCAGGCGCGGGTCGTCGACGTCGGGCCCGACGTTGGCCCGCAGGGCGGCGATCAGCGCCTCGGCCAGTTCCTCCCAGTCCCGCAGCAGTTCCCGTTCGCTGTCGTCGAGGAGGACGGCCCGTAGGAGGTTGACGCCGGCGGAGTAGTTCGGGGAGACGGCCGTGGCCAGGGCGTTGGCGGCGAGCACGTCGGTGAACTTGTTCTCGACGTAGGCGGGATTGGTGGTCCAGCCCTCCATGAGCTGGAGGATGCCGGGCGGCACGGACTCGGGTTTGCGTGCAGCCCGTCCACGGCTCGTGGAGCGGGGTGACCGCTGGGCCCGGGAGGGGCGCGTCTGGGTCAGGCCGATGAGGTGAGCGGTGGCGTCCGCGTCCAGGTTCAGGACGTCGGCCAGGGCTTCGAGGACCTGAAGCGAGGGATTGCGGTCGCGGCCCTGTTCCAGGCGCAGGTAGTAGTCGGCGCTGATGCCGGCGAGCGTCGCGACCTCCTCGCGGCGCAGCCCCGGCACGCGCCGGAGTCCGCCGCCGCGGATTCCGGCGTCCTCGGGCCTGACCAGTGCCCGGCGGGCACGTAGAAACTCGCCGAGCACGTTGGTGCCATCCATGCCTCAACCGTAGGCCCGTACCGGCGCGGGTGCCTGTCCCTGTCACTCCCAGGAACAGCGGGGTACTGCCGCACCCGCCCGGAAGCGCGCACAGTCAATACGGAACAAGCTGTCCACACAGGCACACAACGGAAGGCACGCGATGACCGGCACCACCCCCGGCGGAACTCTTACCCTCGCCGACGACCTGACCCTCAGCCGCATGGGATACGGAGCCATGCAGCTGGCGGGACCCAACGTGTTCGGGCCGCCCAAGGACCGGGACGAGGCCGTCGCGGTGCTGCGGGAGGCCGTCGAGCGGGGCATCACGCACATCGACACCAGCGACTACTACGGGCCCGCCGTCGTCAACGAAATCATCAAGGAAGCCCTTCACCCCTACCCCGCGGACCTGCGCATCGTGACCAAGGTCGGCAGCCGTCGCGGCGACGACGGTAGCTGGAACGCCTCGCGGGACCCCGAGGACCTCAAGGCCCAGGTCCACGAGAACCTCCAGCACCTCGGCGTGGACGCGCTCGATGTGGTGAACCTGCGCCTGGGCACCAACGAGGGGCAGCCGGTCGAGGAGCCGGTCGGCGAGATGTTCGGCGCGCTGGCCGACTTGCAGAAGGAAGGCCTGATCCGCCACCTCGGACTCAGTGCGGCCTCCGATGCCCAGCTCACCGAGGCGCAGGCCATCGCCCCCGTCGTCACGATGCAGAACCTCTACAACCTGGCCAACCGCCAGGACGACGCCCTCGTCGAACGGTGCTCGGCACAGAACATCGCCTTCACCCCGTTCTTCCCCCTGGGCGGCTTCTCCCCGCTCCAGTCACAGACCCTGACCGACGTCGCCGCACGCCTGGACGCCTCACCGCAGCAGGTCGCACTGGCCTGGCTGCTGCAGCGCTCGGCCACCATCGCGCTCATTCCGGGCACCTCCTCGCGCGTCCACCTGCGCCAGAACATCGCCGCCGCCGACCTGACGCTGCCGACCGACGCGGTCGCGGAACTCGACACCATCGGCCGCTGACACCGAAGCAGGAACACCCCCCAGATGAGCCGTGCGACCGGCTTCCGGCTGATCCGGCGCCCGGAACGGCGCCGGGCGAACAAGTGCGCCCGGCGAAACATGCGACCGGGCGCGTATGGCGTGGACTCGGCAGGGCAAGCCCGAGGGCGGCCAGCCGCCGTCAATAGAGGTGCCGGACGGCGCGAGCCTGCACGGCCTACGCCACTTCTACGCCCCGCTACTCATCCGGCACCGCGAGAAGGTCAAGACGGTGCAGAAGCGGCTCGGTCACGCGAAGCCGTCGATCACCCTCGACACATACACGCACCTGCGGCCCCATGGGGAGGACGCAACGAGGGTTGCCGTCGAGGCTGTCCTCGGCGATATGCCCCCGTTGTGCCCTGCGAAGTCTGCGTGACGCTGTTTGTGCAGGTCAGGCCGCTTTTCAGCGGTAGTTGACGAACTGCACCGCGAAGTCGAGGTCCTTGCCCTTGATCAGCGCGATCACGGCCTGCAGATCGTCCCGGCTCTTGGACGACACCCGCAGCTCATCGCCCTGCACCTGCGCCTTGACACCCTTGGGGCCCTCATCGCGGATGATCTTGGCGATCTTCTTGGCGTTCTCCTGGGAGATCCCCTCCTGCAGCGAGGCGAAGATCTTGTATTCCTTACCGGAGGCCTGAGGCTCGCCGGCGTCCAGCGCCTTCAACGAGATACCGCGCTTGACCAGCTTGGACTGGAAGACATCGAGGATCGCCTTGACTCGCTCCTCGGAGTTGGCACGCATCTCGATCCGCTCGCCCGACCACTCGATCGAGGCGCCGACGTTCTTGAAGTCATAGCGCTGGGAGATCTCGCGGCTCGCCTGGTTGAGCGCGTTGTCGACCTCCTGCCGCTCGACGTTCGAGACGATGTCGAAACTGGAGTCGGCCATCTTGAGTTGGCTCCTCGTGCATAGATTGTCAGGGGCACGGCCCGCCGGACCGCACGGGTCAGCCTAGTCATTCCTGTCATGATCGAGACGGGATCAACCCGGTGGCGGAGCACCCCCTGTCATCGGGTATTGTTTACGTCGTCGCCAGGGGGTTCCCGAAAGTGGGAACGGAGCCCCTGGTCACATCCCAGGCGGTGTGCCCGAGTGGCCAATGGGAGCGGACTGTAAATCCGTCGGCTTAGCCTACCCAGGTTCGAATCCTGGCGCCGCCACGCTGGGACAAACAGCCCCTGAGCTGCGAAAATGCAGCCGGGGGCTGTTTTCGTTGACAGACTACATCCGAAATCCGTCGGCTTAGCGTCTCTCATCGGCTTGGGTTTCCTGGGCTGTCCCGGGTGTTCGGGACCGCGTGGAAAGCCGACTCGGCCACGGCCGTCTTCGGACGGGGGTGGTGTGGGCGTGGCGGTGAAAGCCTGCCCCGAGTCTGGCCCCGTCCGGCCGGTGTGGCCGGTGTGGCCGGGTGGGGGTGCCGATGGTGGTCGGTCCCTGCTGCCGTGAACACCGCTGGCCATGGGGTATCCCCTGCTCGAAGAGCTTGGGGAAGGGTCGGGTGCGTGGGGGTCCGCCCCGCCGGACGCTTTCCACCCGGCCGCGCCCTGGTTGGGGTGCGGTTGCCAGGTGGGGCGGGGGCCTTGCGCCGCTTCCCGGGCACAGGGTGTTTGTTCGTGGGGCCGCTCTTGGTGCGGTCCTGGGTCTGGTGGTGGACCGCGCTGGTGCGGTCCAGGGCCTCTAGGTCTTCCAGGTAGATGACGCTCGCTCCGGCCGCGATCGCATGATCGACGACGAAGCGGGCGGCCGCCCGGGCCAGGGCCGCGTTCAGCCGAGTACGACGCCTGGCGACGCGTTTCCGCTCGGCTTCAAGGACGGTGAGCTTCGCTGCCAGATGCGGATCAGGGCGCTGGCCGCGCTCCCGCCGGGAGGCGATCAGAGTGCGCAGTTGGTCGATTCGGGCGCTGATGCGCTCGCTGTGGACGCGCAGCCGGTCGGCCTTGGCCAGCACGCCCCCCGCGCGGAAATACGCCGGCTTTCCGTCGGTCACAATCCGCGGCTGCCTCTCGTCGGTGAGGCGGAGGGCGCCGCCCGTGAGCAGAGTGTTCAGCCCCCAGCCGAATGCGACTGCGGTGCGGTGGCCGGCCCGCTGCGGTTTCGCCACGGCCAGCGCGTAGGGCACATCGATCAGCAGCCGACCCTGACGCACGCGCAGGGTGGGGGCGCACAGCACCGCGGTGGCGGGCGCATGGGGCGGCAGCCGAAAGCGGATGCGGACCGGGTGCCAGTCCATCCGGCAGGTGGGGTCGGGCCGCAGAGGCATCCGCAGGGTCAGCATCGCGTAGCGGAAGGGGTCTTCGGGGCAGCGTTCGAGAGCGGCGAGCTGCTTGTCGACCGCCGCGAGCACCACCTGTGCGCCCGCGCCCGGCGGCTGCTCGCACTCCCACCGCTGCCCACCACCAGGCCGCCGGGCAACGCGGCGCGCAGCGCTTCCCACTCCGCTACGGTGCGCCGGGCGGGGTCGGCAGACCAGCTCGACAGGAGCGCGGTGGCAACCTCGGCGCGCCACCAGGCCGAACGCAGCACCCGCCCGGCCTGCTCCTGTGCGATGCGAACCACCCGGTCCGGCACGTGCACACCCGGCAGGATGGTCACTGACCAGCCCGGACGCCGCAACGCCATCCACCCCTGCGACGGGAGCGATGCACCCGCCAGGTCGATACCGGAGGCGAGCTGGACCAGGTCGGAGCCGTTCCAGTGCTCCTGGACCACGCCCGCCGCCAGCGACCCGACCAGAGCGATCAGCCAGTCGGCCCGCTCCACCGGAGCCGCCTCGCCGAGCTGCTCGCCGGTCACCGCATCCACACCCCGCAGCGCGCGGGCGCAGGCCGCCGCGACCTGCTGTAACGCCAGTGCACCCCACTAAGGACTTAGGCTGGAGCCGTCTGGCCAATCAAGGACGGTAAGCGCCACGTGGCCAAGTACGAGCAGATCGCCGACGCACTGCGGCAGGGCATCCACACGGGTGAGCTCAAGCCGGGTGAGCAGCTTCCCGTGGAGCGGAACAACGACCGGCACCAGTGGGAGAAGGGCCGGGCGCGTCGGTCGCGGGCCGAGCGTCTGAAGACCGGGTCCACGGAGCGCGACACCGGGCTGGAGGCCGCCGACCTCGTCTTCCGCGCCGAGTACCGCGAGGCCACGGCCGATGAGGATCGGGCGGCGGTGTTCGGGGTGCCGGTCGGTACGCGGCTGCTGGAGCGGATCTACCGCACCAACTGCCGTGAGGACTTCCCCCTCGCGCTGGTGCGCTCGTATTTCGTACGCGATGTGGTGGCGGCCAATCCGGAACTGCTCGACGATTCAAATGAACCGTGGCCCGGCGGTACGCAGAGCCAGCTTTATACGCTCGGCATCGAGCTGGATCGCGTAGAGGAGCGGATTACGGCCCGCCCGCCGACCGTGGCGGAAGCCGAAGAACTCGGCCTGAAGAAGGGCGTCTCGGTGATTCTCCTCCGGAAGATCTCCATCGACGTCAACGGCCGGGTCGTGGAATTCTCCGACGTCACCCTTTCTGGGGATCGCACCGAGCTTGTCTTTACGACCCAGCTGAAGCGATGGCGTCATGGCGCGGTCGGCTGCTGAGGCGGCTGCGGGGGCGGTTGCTGCGGGGGCGGCTGGGGCGGCGGCTGCTGGGGCGGGGGAGGCGGCGGGGGCGGCTGGGGTTGGGGCTGTTGGGATTGGTTCGGGTCGGGCTGGGGTTGTTGCTGCTGCTGATTCGGGTCCGGCTGGGGCTGTTGCTGCTGGTTGGGGTCCGGTTGTGGTTGGGATTGGTTGGGGTCCGGTGGGGGCTGCTGCTGTTGGTTGGGGTCGGGCTGGGATTGGTTGGGGTCGGGCTGGGACTGGTTGGGGTCGGGCTGGGATTGGTTCGGGTCGGGCTGAGGCTGCTGGGTGTCCTGCGGTGGCGGTTGGGGCGGGGGCTGTGCGGGCGGTGGCTGGTCCGATGGCTGGTCGGACGGTGTATCGGGCGGGGGCTGATCCGGCGTGGACGGCTGCGCTTCAGGAGGAGTGGCCGAGTGGGACCGGTGTTTGGGGGATTTGGATTTCGATTTGTACTTGGATTTGGATGGAGCGGGCGACTTGGTCGAGGAATGGGATTCCCGTGGCGTGGTCTTCCCGGGTGTGGAATCCGCGCTTGCCGCGTAGAAGAAGATCGCGAAAGTGACCAGGGCGACCACCGCGAAGAAGATGCCGATAATGAGTGCGGAACGACGCGAGGTAAAGCGCGATGAGTGCAGGCTCATATCTCCATCCTTCCCTCGCCTCTACTCTGCGCTGGTCATCGGCCGCACACCTCCCCCGAGAGAATGGAATGCACCCCTACCTTTGGGGGGCATGAGTGGTAGCAGCCGATATTCGCGTCGGCATCCGCGGCCGTCCGGGCCGCCGTGAAACCGCCCCGAAACCGCGGTGAAGGCCACCGCCCGCAAGATCTGCGGCATGACCTCACGACACAGCACCGCCACCACCGCCACCGCCCCCGTCCATCTCACCCCGGAACTCGTCGAGGACCCGGTCGGCGCCTACGCGGAATTCCGTGCGCAGGACCAGCTCCCCCAGGTGGTGCTGCCCGGGCTGACGACCCCGGCCCGGCTCGTCACCCGCTACGCCGACGTCAAGGCGGCGCTGGCCGAGCCGCGGCTCATCCGGGACCGTTCCAAGGTGCCCGGCGGGGCCGGGGGAGGGGATCCGCAGGCCGAGCTGGTGGAGGCCGCGTTCGAGGGTTTTCCGGCCGAGTACGCGAAGTACGTCGCCGGTCACCTGGCGCTGTTCGACGGCGAGGACCACGCCCGGCGCCGCGCCCCGCTGACCCGGGCGTTCACCGCCCGGCGCATCGCTGCGCTGCGGTCGTTCGTGGAGCGGACCGCGGAGGAGCTGATCCGGGGGCTGGCCGAGAAGGGCGAGGCGGATCTGCTGGGTGAGTTCGCGTATCCGCTGACCACCGTCGTCATCTGTGAGCTGGTCGGCGTCGACGAGGCGGACCGGGGCCGGGTGTGCGACTGGATACGCGACTTCGCGTACGGCGACGGCAGCCGGATGGCCGACGGGCTCGTGGGCATCGTCGACTACATCAAGGAGCTGATCGCGCGGCGGCGGGCCAAGCCCACCGACGATCTGATCTCCGCCCTGCTCGAAGGCGGCAGGGACAGCGAGGGCAGGGACGGCGACGAGGCGTTCAGCGAGGACGAGCTGGTCTCGGTGGTCTTCCTGCTCATCAGTACGGGCATCACCCCGCCCGCGCTCTTCCTCGCCCACGCGCTCCTCGCCCTCTTCGACCACCCCGACCAACTGGCCCGGCTCCGCGCCGAGCCCGAGCTGCTGGGGCGTGCCGTGCCCGAACTGCTCCGCTATGTCACCCTCGTACGGATCGGCGCCTCGATGTACGCCACCGAGGACTTCGAGTTCGCCGGGACCGCGCTGAGGAAGGGCGAGCCGGTGACCGTGGCCCTGCTCGCCGCCAACCACGACCCGCGGGAGTACGGGGAGGCGCCAGAACGGCTCGACATCACCCGGGAGTTCGGCCGTGGCGACGGCCATCTCGCCTTCGGCCACGGCGCCCACTACTGCCTGGGCGCGGCCCTCGGCCGTCTCGTCGCCTCGGTGGTCTTCGACCAGGTGCTCATCCGGCGGCCGGGCGCCGCGCTCGCGGTCCGGCGGGACGAACTGGAATTCGGGCACTGGCCTGCGGACGGCTTCCACCTGCTGCGGCTGCCCGTACGGCTCTGAGGCGCCGGGAGGCGGTCTGTCGCGCGGGCGCGGGACGGCGGGATGATCAGCGGATGGTGACCTTAAAACCGCGCATGCGGCTCGCCGCCGTCGGAGTGGCCTTCGCTCTCGCCGCGGCCACGCCCGTCGCCGCGTACGCCGCGCTCGACGACGAGCCCGCGTCCGCCGCGTCCGCCGCCTCCTCGGCCTCCGCCTCCGCCTCCGCCGTCAGCCGGGGCAAGCCGTACGTCGAGACCCGGTTGTTCTTCGGGACGCAGCGGCCCGACGGCGGGCCGCCCGTGACCGACAAGCAGTTCATGGCCTTCGTCGACGAGGAGGTCACGCCGAGCTTTTCGTCGGGGCTGACGATCCAGGACGGGCGGGGGCAGTGGCGGGACCAGAACGGGACGATCGAGCGGGAGCGGTCGTACGAGCTGATCCTGCTGTACCCGGTGTCCGAGGCGCGCGAGCACGACCCGCAGATCGAGCGGATCCGGGACGCCTACGAACGCCAGTACGCACAGGAGTCCGTGGCCCGTGCGGATGACGCCACCCGGGTGGATTTCTAAGGCCCAGGTACATCACCCGGGACACATCGCTCAGGACATCACCCGGGACATCGTCCAGGACATCGCTCAGGACGCCGTGGCCCGCACCGCCTCCGTGATCGGCGTCGCGCCCTTCACCAGCTCCAGCGTGCGGCCCGCCGTACGGGGCTCGTCGAGGAAGGCGAGCAGGACGGCGGCCACGTCGTCGCGGGTCACCGAGCCGTACTCGACGTGCTCGGCCAGGGTGACCCGGCCGGTGCCCGGGTCGTCCGTCAGGCGGCCCGGGCGCAGGACGGTCCAGTCGAGGGCCTGGCGGGCCCGTACGGCGGCGTCCGCCTCGGTTTTGGCGCGCAGGTAGGCGGCGAAGACCGGGTCGGTGTCCTCGGGGATCTCGCGGTCGGTGCCCATGGAGGAGACGATGAGGAACCGCCGTACGCCGGCCCGCTCGGCCGCGTCGGCAAAGAGCACGGCGGCGCCGTGGTCGACCGTCTCCTTGCGGGTGGTGCCGCTGCCGGGGCCCGCGCCGGCCGCGAAGACCGCGGCGTCCGCGGCCTCCAGGTGCTGGGCGACGTCGTCCACCGAGGCCTGTTCCAGGTCGCGGACGACCGGTTCGGCCCCGGCCGCCAGCAGGTCGCCCGCCTGCTCGGGGCGGCGGATGATGCCCGCGACCTCGTCGCCGCGCCGGGCGAGCAGCCGCTCCAGCCGCAGCGCGATCTGACCGTGTCCTCCTGCGATGACAATGCGCATGATCCCGACCGTACGCTGTGCAACCCTCCTCGGCACTCGCGAGTCTGATGGGGAGATCAGGCGCTGGTGTCTGTTCAGCCGACTGGAGGAGCCCCGTACCGCCATGACCGCCATCCGTAAGTCCCTCGTCGCCGTCGGTTGTACGACCGTCCTGGTCACCGGCGTCGCCGCGTGCGGCACCATCGAGAACGTCTCGGCGGGGAAGAAGCTGGAGAACGCGGCCGACAAGCTCGGCGAGCGCCGCTCCCTCTCGATGGAGCTGGATCTCGACGCGACGCCCGAGCAGCTGATCGCCCTCTCCAAGGGCGACAGCGCGGCGGAGCCGATGACACGCGAGGAGGCGGAGGCGCTGGCCGGGATGCGGGTCAGCGTGTCCATGCAGGCCAAGAAGCCGCTGGCGGAGGCCAAGGACAAGGACCTCGTCGGCGCCCGGGTGAAGCTCAGTTGGCCCGACGGCGATCTCGTCGAGTACCGGATCATGGGCGAGACGGCGTACATACGGCTGGACATACGGGCGTTCGGCAAGCTGAGCGGCGAGCCCGTGCCGCCCGCCGACGAACTGCCCGAGGACATGCCGGGCGGCAAGGTGCTGCGGAAGCTCTTCGACGGCGGGTGGGTCAAGGTCGACACCGCCGAGATGGAGCAGGCCCGCGAGGGGTTCGGTGCCAAGGGCGGGGGCAAGAAGGGGGACGGCGCATCCGAGGTCTCCCCCGAGACCAGCCGGAAGATCACCAAGTCGCTCAAGAAGCTCTTCGCGCGCGAGGTCACCCTGAAGGACAAGGGCCGCCGTGACGGGGCGGACCATGTGGTGGCCACGGGGCCCGTACGGACCCTGCTGACCGGCGTCTTCAACGAGCTGCGGCCCTTCGCCGACGAGATCCCGGGCGGCGAGGACCTGCCGACCGCCAAGGACTTCAAGGATGTGCCGAACAAGAAGATCGCGGTCGACTTCGCCATCAAGAACGGCGCGCTCGCCGAGGCCAGCGCGGATCTCGCTCCGTTCGCCGAGGGGCTGAAGAAGGGCGACAAGCTGCCGCTCAAGCTGACGTTCGGCGAGGGCGGGAAGATCACCGCTCCGTCCGGCGCCACCGAGCTCGACATCAAGGAGCTGATGGAGGCGGCCGGCGCGATGATGCTGGGCGGCGTCGACGGCGCCGACGCTGACGACGCCATCTCCGGGGACGACTTCATCGTGGACGACGATGTGCAGGGCCCCGAGGACATCAACGGTATCGACGGCCTGACCATCGACCTCGACGACCTGGACAAGGCGGACGCCCGGAACCGCTGACCCGCCCGACACCCCCGGCTCAGTCCGCAGGCGGCTGTGGCCGGCCGCTGTGATCCGTCCGCGCCTGCCGCGGCAGGTCCAGCGCCGCCGCGGCCGCCGAGGCGCAGTACTCGCGCACCGCGCTCGTCCGCGCCACCACGCGCCCCTGGTGGACCACCACCCGGCTGTACGCGAGCGAGAGCACCCCCGGCAGTCCGTCCCCGCGCACCGCGAGCAGCTCCGCCGGGAACCCGGCCTCCACGCGCACCTCGGGCAGCCCCAGCGCGGCCCGGGCGCGCCCGCAGACCGCCTCGTACGCCTCCTCGGGCTCGGCCTCGCCCCGCGAGGCCAGGAGGAAGGCGGCCTCCAGCGGGTCGCCGCGCCCGACCGGGTTGGCGGCGTCCCGGAGCGCCCCGCTGCCCGCGGCCACCCGGACCCCGGCCGAGCGCAGCAGCCGCACCGGCGCGCAGCCCGGGGCGTACGTCCCTCGCGCGCGCCGGTCCTCCAGTCCGCCGCAGTCGCCCTGGGGCAGGCATACGACCGTGACGCCCGCCGCCGCGAGCCGGTCCGCCACCCGTGTCACCACATCGCGCGGCAGCCGCGCCAGCCCCCCGCAGGGGCCGATCGTGACGCCCGGCCGCAGCCCGCCGGCCATGGCCGCGAGCCGGGCGAGGCGGGCCGGGTCGTCACCGTCCGTGTGCAGATCGACGGCGCAGCCGTGGCGGGCGGCGATATCGAGGACGGCCTCCACATGGCCGGTGGGGTCGGGGTCGAGGTCGGGGCAGCCGCCGATGACCCCGGCGCCCATCTTCACGGCGTCCCGCAGGATCGCCAGACCGTCCGCCCCGGCCACGCCGGTCAGCACCCGGGGTACCGCCACGGAGGACAGGTCGGTGAGCCCGCGCAGGGTCTCCCGGGCGCGCAGGACGGCCTCCAGGGACCGCAGCCCGTGCACCCCGCCGATGGGCACATGGGTGCGCAGCGCGGTGGCCCCGTGGCCGAGGTGCATCAGGGCGGCCTCGGTGGTGCGCCGCTGGACGTCCTCGGGTGTGTGCGAGACGGGCCCGACGGTGTCGGCGGTGAGGGCGGTGTCGCAGTGGGCGTGCGGTTCGGCGGGGGCCGGGAGCAGCAGATAGCCGTCGAGGTCGAGGCGGGTGCCGGGGATCAGGCTGCCCGCCGTGCCGACCGCCTCGATGCGGCCGCCGCGGACCCGTACGTCCACGGTGCGGCCGTCGGCGAGCCGGACGCCGCCGAGCACCAGCGCGGGGGCGTCCTCGGGCGCCGTGCCGGCCGCGCCGTCGGGGGTATGGGGCTGCCGCTGCGGATGGCTGTCGGGCATCGCGCTCCTGGATGTCCGGTGGATGGATGTCCTGATGGATGTCCTGTGGATGTCCTGGGCTCAAGATCGCTCAGCGTGATCCGAGCCCGAGCCTAGGGCGCGCCGCGGGCGGCTTCCGGGAGGAGCCGAATAGTCGTACTGGTGTGGTGCCTGAGCGGGCGGTGGCGGACCGTGACGGCACCCCCCGATACGGATTTCACCTTCGGCGCCCGAGCGTGTAATGTCTTCATCGCTCGCCCCAATAGCTCAGTCGGCAGAGCGTCTCCATGGTAAGGAGAAGGTCTACGGTTCGATTCCGTATTGGGGCTCTGATGTGTGAGATGTCCCGCTCGGCTCAGGTCGGGTGGGGGATCAATCGCATCGCAGCGGTGTAGCTCAGTCGGTAGAGCAAGCGGCTCATAATCGCTGTGTCACCGGTTCAAGTCCGGTCACCGCTACTCGCTGTAGCCGATTGTGGGGTCGATCCTTCGATCGGCTACTATTTCTGCGTTCATCTATCCGTTCGTCAAGGAGCACTCACGTGGCTGCCACCGACGTCCGCCCGAAGATCACGCTGGCCTGCGTGGAGTGCAAGGAGCGGAACTACATCACCAAGAAGAACCGGCGTAACGACCCGGATCGTCTTGAGCTGAAGAAGCATTGCCCGCGTTGCAACGCGCACACCGCGCACCGCGAGACGCGATAAACCCGACGGTCAGACAGATCGTATAGACCGTATTCAAGGCCGCCCCCCACACGCGGGGGCGGCCTTGTTTCGTTCCACCATCACAGGAGGTGCCGAGTCGATGGCGCTCGACCAGTCGTTCGTCGGGCGGTCCTACCCGCCCACCGCGCCCTATGAGGTCGGCCGGGAGAAGATCCGCGAATTCGCCGAGGCGATCGGCGACGCCAATCCGGTGTACTTCGACCCGGAGGCGGCCAAGGCATTCGACCACCCCGATGTGATCGCCCCGCCGACCTTTGTTTTCGCGCTCACCTTCAAGGCCGCCGGGCAACAGGTGATCGAGGACCCGCAGCTGGGCCTGGACTACAGCCGGGTGGTGCACGGCGACCAGAGGTTCGTCTACACCCGTCCGCTGCACGCGGGCGATCGCCTGACGGTCACCTCGACGATCGACTCGATCAAGTCGCTGGCCGGTAATGACATTCTGTCCGTCCGCGGCGAGGTGCACGATGAGGCCGGGGAGCACGTGGTGACCTCCTACACGACCCTCGTGGCCCGCGCCGTCGAGGTCCAGGAGAGCCCGGCGAAGGCCCAGGACATCCCGGCGCAGGCCCAGGACGCCCAGGCAGCAGACGCCCAGGCAGCAAAGGACGGCAGATGACAGCCAAGGTCTCGTACGACGATGTCGAGGTCGGCACCGAGCTGCCCGCGCAGGATTTCCCCGTGACCCGCGCGGACCTCGTCCAGTACGCGGGCGCGTCGGGGGACTTCAACCCGATCCACTGGAACGAGAAGTTCGCCAAAGAGGTCGGCCTCCCCGACGTCATCGCGCACGGCATGTTCACCATGGCCGAGGCGGGCCGCGTGGTGACCGACTGGGCCGGGGACCCGGCGGCCGTCGTGGAGTACGGGGTGCGCTTCACCAAGCCGGTCGTCGTGCCGAACGACGAGAAGGGCTCGGTCGTCGAGGTGACCGCCAAGGTCGCAGCCAAGCTGGACGACGAGGCCCGTACGGTCCGCGTCGACGTCGTGGCGACCAGCGCGGGGCAGAAGGTGCTGGGCCGGGCCCGCGCCGTCGTCCGCCTCGCCTGAGACCCGCCCGGCGGCAGAGAGCACGAGAGGCGCCCCACGGGCCAGGCAGGGCCAAGCAAGGCCAGGCCAGACCAGGCCCCGGCGGGGCGCCCCCGTACTCTTGAGCGCGTGCAGGAACTCCACGACGCGCCCCTGGCCCCCCTCACCACCTTCCGCCTCGGCGGCCCGGCCGGCCGGCTGCTCACGGCCACCACCGACGACGAGGTGATCGCTGCGGTCCGGGAGGCCGACGCGGCCGGGACCCCGCTGCTGGTCATAGGCGGCGGCAGCAATCTGGTCATCGCCGACAAGGGCTTCGACGGCACCGCCCTGCGCATCGCGACCAGCGGCTTCACCCTCGACGGCGGCCGGCTGGAGCTGGCCGCGGGCGAGAACTGGTCGGACGCGGTGGCCCGTACGGTCGGGGCCGGACTCGCCGGGGTCGAGTGCCTGGCCGGAATCCCCGGCTCCGCGGGGGCGACCCCGATCCAGAACGTGGGCGCGTACGGCCAGGAGGTCTCGGCCACGATCACCGAGGTCGTCGCGTACGACCGGCGCACCGAGACCGTCGTGACCATCCCGAACGCCGACTGCGGCTTCGCCTACCGCCACAGCCGCTTCAAGGCCGACCCGGCCCGCCATGTGGTGCTGCGGGTGCGCTTCGCGCTGGAGGACGCGGACGGTCTGTCCGCGCCGGTCAAGTACGCGGAGACCGCCCGCACCCTCGGCGTGGCGGTGGGGGAGCGGGTGCCGGTGGCCACCGCCCGCGACGAGGTCCTGAAGCTCCGTGCGGGGAAGGGAATGGTCCTCGACCCGCGGGACCACGACACCTGGTCCGCGGGCTCCTTCTTCACCAACCCGATCCTGACCGAAGAGGCCCACGCCGCCTTCCTGGCCCGCGTCGCCGAGCGCCTGGGCCCGGACGTCACCCCGCCCGCCTATCCGGCGGGGGAGGGGCGGATCAAGACCTCCGCCGCATGGCTGATCGACAAGGCGGGCTTCACCAAGGGCTACGGCACCGGCCCGGCACGCATCTCCACCAAGCACACCCTCGCCCTGACCAACCGCGGCGAGGCCACGACCGAGGACCTGCTCGCGCTCGCCCGCGAGGTCGTCGCCGGGGTCGAGGCCGCGTTCGGGGTCACGCTCGTCAACGAGCCGGTGACGGTCGGCGTCAGCCTCTGAGCCGTCGCCTCGCTCACCCGGCCGCCAGCCAGGCGTCGATGTCCGCGAGCAGCGGCGCGGCCACGTCCTTGGGGGCCGCCGAGCCGCGGATGGACTGGCGGGCCAGCTCGGCCAGCTCGGTGTCCGTGAAGCCGTGGTGCTCGCGGGCCAGCTCGTACTGGGCCGCCAGCCGCGACCCGAACAGCAGCGGGTCGTCGGCGCCCAGCGCCATCGGCACCCCGGCCTCGTACAGGGTGCGCAGCGGCACGTCCTCGGGCTTCTCGTAGACGCCCAGGGCCACGTTCGAGGACGGGCACACCTCGCAGGTCACGCCGCGCTCGGCGAGCCGGCGCAGCAGCCGGGGGTCCTCGGCTGCCCGTACGCCGTGGCCCACTCGCTGGGCGCCGAGGTCGTCCAGGCAGTCGCGGACGCTGCTGGGGCCCGACAGCTCGCCGCCGTGCGGGGCCGCCAGCAGGCCGCCCTCGCGGGCGATGGCGAAGGCCCGGTCGAAGTCCCGGGCCAGGCCGCGCCGCTCGTCGTTGGACAGCCCGAAGCCGATGACGCCGCGGTCGGCGAAGCGGACCGCCAGCCGGGCCAGCGTGCGCGCTTCCAGGGGGTGCTTCATACGGTTGGCGGCGACCAGCACCCGCATCCCGAGCCCGGTGTCCCGTGAGGCGGTCTCCACGGCGTCCAGGATGATCTCCAGCGCCGGGATCAGACCGCCGAGCCGCGGGGCGTACGAGGTGGGGTCGACCTGGATCTCCAGCCACTTGGCGCCGTCCCGTACGTCCTCCTCGGCGGCCTCGCGCACCAGCCGCTGGATGTCCTCGGGCTCGCGCAGACAGGACCGCGCGATGTCGTACAGCCGCTGGAACCGGAACCAGCCGCGCTCGTCGGTGGCCCGCAGTCTGGGGGGCTCGCCGCTGCTGAGCGCTTCCGGGAGGTGGACGCCGTATTTGTCGGCGAGCTCGAGCAGCGTGGCGGGACGCATGGAGCCGGTGAAATGCAGATGGAGATGCGCTTTGGGGAGCAGAAGTACGTCACGTGCCATCTGCAGATACTGCCGCAGCCCAGGGCGCGCCGGTACCGCTTTCGCCGAACGGGGGCTTGCCCGCACATGAATACGGGTCTACCTGAATGCGGGCGCAAAGGGCGGGCGCAAAGGGCGGGCGTAAACGGACGCGGGCGCCCGGCCACTGCCGAGCGCCCGCGTCACGCGTGTCCGAGGGGGCGCGAAATCAGTCGCGCGCCTCGCCCAGCAGCTTCTGCAGCCGGGAGATCCCCTCGACCAGGTCCTCGTCGCCCAGCGCGTACGAGAGCCGCAGATAGCCCGGGGTGCCGAAGGCCTCGCCCGGGACGACCGCGACCTCGGCCTCCTCCAGGATCAGCTCGGCCAGCTCCACGGAGCTCTGCGGGCGCTTGCCGCGGATCTCCTTGCCGATCAGGGCCTTCACCGAGGGGTAGACGTAGAAGGCGCCCTCGGGCTCGGGGCACTCCACGCCGTCGATCTCGTTCAGCATCCGCACGATGGTCCGGCGGCGGCGGTCGAAGGCCTCGCGCATCGTGGCCACGGCGTCCAGGTCGCCCGCGACGGCGGCCAGGGCGGCGGCCTGTGCGACATTGTTCACGTTGGAGGTGGCGTGCGACTGGAGGTTGGTCGCGGCCTTGACGACGTCCTTGGGGCCGATGACCCAGCCCACCCGCCAGCCGGTCATGGCGTACGTCTTCGCCACGCCGTTGACCACGATGCACTTGTCCCGCAGCTCGGGCACCACGACCGGCAGCGAGTGGAATTCCGCGTCCCCGTACACCAGGTGCTCGTAGATCTCGTCGGTGAGCACCCACAGCCCGTGCTCGGCCGCCCAGCGCCCGATCGCCTCGGCCTGCTCACGCGGGTAGACGGCGCCGGTGGGGTTGGACGGGGAGACGAAGAGCAGCACCTTGGTGCGCTCGGTGCGGGCCGCCTCCAGCTGCTCCACGGAGACCCGGTAGCCGGTGGTCTCGTCGGCGACGACGTCGACCGGGACGCCGCCCGCGAGCCGGATCGACTCGGGGTAGGTGGTCCAGTACGGGGCGGGGACGATGACCTCGTCGCCCGGGTCCAGGATCGCCGCGAACGCCTCGTAGATCGCCTGCTTGCCGCCGTTGGTCACCAGGACCTGCGCCGCCTCGACCTCGTAGCCGCTGTCGCGCAGCGTCTTCGCGGCGATCGCGGCCTTGAGCTCGGGCAGCCCGCCGGCCGGGGTGTAGCGGTGGTACTTCGGGTTGCGGCAGGCCTCCACCGCCGCCTCGACGATGTAGTCGGGCGTGGGGAAGTCGGGCTCGCCCGCGCCGAAGCCGATCACCGGACGCCCGGCGGCCTTGAGGGCCTTGGCCTTGGCGTCGACGGCGAGCGTGGCGGACTCGGAAATGGCTCCGATACGGGCGGAGACACGGCGCTCTGTCGGGGACTGTGCAGGAGGGTTAGCAGCGGTCATATGTGCATCGTCCCAGACCGACGAATAGCGCGGCACACGGGTTTAAGGGCGCCCCGGGCGCTTCTCGTTCGACGCCCGGCCCTGGACCACGTACACTCATCCGTCGTTGGCCGCTCAACAGCCGTTTCGTCTCGCGCACTCCATGGAGCCGGGTGGATGCGGTAGGTTGGGTGGAGCCGCAAAGGGTCGTAGCTCAATTGGTAGAGCACTGGTCTCCAAAACCAGCGGTTGGGGGTTCAAGTCCCTCCGGCCCTGCTACACGCACGTTTAGAGGGTGCGTGGGCGCGTACTGAGAATGCACCGCTGTGCGGCCGGGCCGGACGCGGCACGGCCACGATCCGGATTCAGGTGAGGACGTAGTGACGGAAGCCCTTGGCTCCACCGCGACGCCTGAAAGCGGTCGTCCCGAAGAAGAGGTGGCGGCCAAGAAGGGCCGCCGTGGCGGGAAGCGCGCCAAGAAGGGGCCCTTCGGCAGGCTCGCGCTCTTCTACCGCCAGATCGTCGCTGAGCTGCGCAAGGTCGTGTGGCCCACGCGTGGCCAGCTGTCGACGTACACCAGTGTGGTGATCGTCTTTGTGCTCATCATGATCGGCATCGTTACCGTGATTGACTATGGGTTCAACCAAATCATCAAGTACGTCTTTGGCTGACCCTCGAAGGGTGGCGCTGTCCCGAGTTGCCCCTTCGTACGTTCCACCCCTCTTGAAGCCAGGAAGAAGCAGCCACCGTGTCTGACCCGAACCTGAACGAGGCCGCCGCGGCCGTCGAGTCCGATGAGGACGAGCTCGACATCATCGAGGCTGCCGATGAGGACCAGGCCGAGGCTGCGGAGGCTGAGGCGGGAGAGCCGGCCGAGAAGGATGCGGTCCGCGTCGAGGACGAGGACGCTGTCCTGGCGGCCGAGGACGCCGAGGCCGACGCAGAAGAGGCCGAAGAAGAGGCTGACGCAGAAGAGGCCGAGGAAGAGACCGCCGAAGAAGAGGTCGCGGTCGACCCGGTCGAGGCCCTGCGTGAGGAGCTGCGTACCCTCCCCGGCGAGTGGTACGTCATCCACACCTACGCGGGCTACGAGAACCGCGTGAAGACCAACCTCGAGCAGCGCGCCGTATCGCTGAACGTCGAGGACTACATCTTCCAGGCCGAGGTGCCGCAGGAAGAGGTCGTCCAGATCAAGAACGGCGACCGCCGCACCGTGCGCCAGAACAAGCTGCCCGGCTATGTGCTGGTGCGCATGGACCTGACGAACGAGTCCTGGGGCGTGGTCCGCAACACCCCCGGCGTCACCGGCTTCGTGGGCAACGCGTACGACCCGTACCCGCTGACTCTGGACGAGATCGTCAAGATGCTCGCCCCGGAGGCCGAGGAGAAGGCCGCCAAGGCCGCCGCCGAGGAGGCGGGCCTGCCGGCGCCGAGCCGCAAGGTCGAGGTCCAGGTGCTGGACTTCGAGGTGGGCGACTCGGTCACGGTCACCGACGGCCCCTTCGCGACGCTGCAGGCGACGATCAACGAGATCAACGCCGACTCGAAGAAGGTCAAGGGCCTGGTGGAGATCTTCGGCCGGGAGACCCCGGTCGAGCTGAGCTTCGACCAGATCCAGAAGAACTGACCATACGAACCTTCCGATCAGGTCAGACGGGCTTTCGCGGCCTGTCTGACCTGCTCGGTTTTAGGCCGCACAGCTATACCCGTTACTGTTGTGCGGTATGCCTCCATCCGGATGATCCGGTTCGGAGGCGAATCACCTCTCACTAAGACCCGGAGAGAGCATGCCTCCCAAGAAGAAGAAGGTCACGGGGCTGATCAAGCTCCAGATCCAGGCCGGTGCCGCGAACCCGGCTCCGCCGGTCGGCCCCGCGCTGGGCCAGCACGGCGTCAACATCATGGAGTTCTGCAAGGCCTACAACGCCGCGACCGAGTCGCAGCGCGGCATGGTCGTGCCGGTGGAGATCACGGTCTACGAGGACCGTTCCTTCACCTTCGTCACCAAGACTCCGCCGGCCGCCAAGCTGATCCTCAAGGCCGCGGGTGTGGAGAAGGGCTCCGGCGAGCCGCACAAGACCAAGGTCGCCAAGATCACCCGCGACCAGGTCCGCGACATCGCCACCACCAAGATGCCCGACCTGAACGCCAACGACCTGGACGCCGCCGAGAAGATCATCGCCGGCACCGCCCGCTCCATGGGCATCACGGTCGAGGGCTGACACCCCCGTAGCACCACCGTGGCAGGGCCGAGCGCGGCCCGGACCACGACTCCACAACCTTTCAGGAGCAGCAGTGAAGCGCAGCAAGACTCTCCGCAGCGCGGACGCCAAGATCGACCGGGAGCGCGCGTACGCCCCGCTCGAGGCCGTTCGGCTCGCCAAGGAGACCTCCGCCGCCAAGTTCGACGCGACCGTCGAGGTGGCCATGCGCCTGGGTGTCGACCCGCGCAAGGCCGACCAGATGGTCCGTGGCACCGTGAACCTTCCGCACGGCACCGGCAAGACCGCCCGGGTCCTGGTCTTCGCGACCGGTGACCGTGCTGCGGCCGCGGAGGCCGCCGGCGCCGACATCGTCGGCTCCGACGAGCTGATCGATGAGGTGTCCAAGGGTCGGCTGGACTTCGACGCCGTCGTCGCCACCCCGGACCTCATGGGCAAGGTCGGCCGTCTGGGCCGGGTGCTCGGTCCGCGTGGTCTGATGCCGAACCCGAAGACCGGCACCGTCACCCCCGACGTGGCCAAGGCCGTCACCGACATCAAGGGCGGCAAGATCGAGTTCCGCGTCGACAAGCACTCGAACCTGCACTTCATCATCGGCAAGGTCTCCTTCGACGAGACCAAGCTGGTGGAGAACTACGCCGCGGCGCTCGAGGAGATCAACCGTCTCAAGCCGTCCGCCGCCAAGGGCCGCTACATCAAGAAGGCGACTCTGACCACCACGATGGGCCCTGGCATCCCGCTGGACGCCAACCGCACCCGCAACCTGCTGGTCGAGGACGAGGCCGTCTAAGCCCGTTCTCAACCCCTGCGAGCCGGGTTCCCGCACCTCCCAAGTGGAGGGCGGGAACCCGGCTCGCTGCGTTGTGCGTCCTCTCAGATACAGTCTCAGCAGTCGTAAAAGATAAATAAGAAGCAAAGACAAAGACATAGGGGGACCTGTGCGCGGTACTCGTTTCGCTGCCCGGAGTGCGGCGGTGCTCACCGGTGTGGTTCTGGTGGCCGGTCTCACGGCCTGTGGGAGCGACAAGGCCGACAGCGACAAGTCGAACAAGGGCTCTTCCGACAAGGCCGCCGAGCAGGTGGGCGGCCCGCTCGCGGCCCTGAAGCTCGCCTCACAGCAGACGGACCAGCAGCACTCGGCCAAGGTCGAGGGCACCACGCAGATGGGTACGCAGAACTCGACCATGTCCGGCGCGATGGACTGGGCGGACGGCATGCGCGCCAACATGACCATCACGCAGAAGGGCGGGTCGGTCCAGAACTCGCCGCTGGCGGGCAAGCCCATGGAGGCTCGCTACACGCCCGACGCGATGTTCATGAACCTCGGCCCCGAGTTCGCGGCGCAGGCGGGTGGCAAGCACTGGATGAAGTACGACTACGACACCTTGGCCAAGCAGGCCGGTGCCTCCGGCGAGTTCCTCAAGGACCAGATGCAGAACACCGACCCGGCGCGTTCGGTGCAGCTGCTGATCGCCACCGGCCAGGTCAAGAGCGTGGGCTCGGAGTCGGTCAAGGGCGTCAAGGCGACCCACTACACCGGCACCGTGAAGGTCTCCGAGCTGGCCAAGATGCAGTCCAAGGACCTCTCCGAGAGCGACCTCACGGCGCTGCAGAAGCAGCTGGAGACCTCCGGCATGGAGACCGAGACCATCGACCTGTGGATCGACGGTAAGAACCTGCTGGTCAAGAAGCGGGAGCAGGCCGAGAGCAACAACGGGACGTACGACTCGACGGTCTTCTACTCGGACTACGGCACCAAGGTCACCGTCGAGGAGCCGCCGGCCTCGGACACCATGAACTTCGAGGACGCCCTCGCCAAGCAGTGACCTGCCCGAGAGCCGATTTGCCTGGCCGCGGCCCGTTCGCGTAGCCTTCCACAGAAGCCAAAGACCGCTGGTCGCTGCTGTGCCTCCCAAGGGCGCGGCGGCCGAAGGATCCGCTAGCTGCGGACGACCTGCGCAGGTGATCGTGGATGGACTCCCGATCGGGCCGCGAGCCCGCACGGTCGAGTCACGCCCCGAGCGCCTGCGCCGGGGCGTTTCGTTTTGTTCGCCTCCTTGCCCGGCCGATGCGGCTGATTAGCTGGAAAATCACCCGGAAGGAGGCCGAGGCTCATGGCGAGGCCTGACAAGGTCGCGGCCGTCGAGGAGATGACGGACAAGTTCCGTACCTCCAACGCTGCTCTAGTGACCGCGTACACCGGTCTCACCGTCGCGCAGCTCAAGGAGCTGCGCCGTTCGCTCGGTGAGAACGCTCAGTACCGTGTGGTGAAGAACACGCTGACCAAGATCGCGGCCAACGAGGCCGGGATCTCCACGCTCGACGACCTGTTCGCGGGTTCGTCGGCCGTCGCTTTCGTGACCGGTGACCCGGTCGAGGCGGCGAAGGGTCTCCGTGACTTCGCCAAGGAGAACCCCGCTCTCGTCATCAAGGGCGGTGTCCTTGACGGCAAGGCGCTGTCCGCCGACGAGATCAAGAAGCTCGCGGACCTCGAGTCCCGCGAGGTGCTGCTCGCCAAGCTGGCGGGCGCCATGAAGGGCAAGCAGTCCCAGGCTGCGGCGCTCTTCCAGGCGCTTCCGTCGAAGTTCATCCGCACGGCGGAGGCGCTTCGCGTCAAGAAGGAAGAGCAGGGCGGTGCCGGCGAGCCGGCTCCCGCCGAGGCCGCGGAGTAATTCTCCCGCTGCCCAGCGGGCCCGTGCCCGCGGACATGTACATCCGGCACCAGCCGAATTAGTGGAAGGACCGCCATCATGGCGAAGCTCAGCCAGGAAGACCTGCTCGCCCAGTTCGAGGAGATGACCCTCATCGAGCTCTCCGAGTTCGTGAAGCTCTTCGAGGAGAAGTTCGACGTCACCGCCGCCGCCCCGGCCGCCGTCGCCGTCGCCGCGGGTGTCCCCGGCGCCCCGGCCGAGGCTGCTGAGGAGAAGGACGAGTTCGACGTCATCCTCACCGGCGCCGGCGAGAAGAAGATCCAGGTCATCAAGGTCGTGCGTGAGCTGACCTCGCTGGGTCTGAAGGAGGCCAAGGACCTCGTCGACGGCACCCCGAAGCCGGTCCTGGAGAAGGTCAACAAGGAGCAGGCCGAGAAGGCCGCCGAGTCCCTCAAGGGCGCCGGCGCCTCCGTCGAGGTCAAGTGACCCGAGGGGTTCAGGGGCCCTGCCGGGCCCGCTGACCCGCTCCGCTCCGTGAGGGCGATCACCCGTTGGGGTGGTCGCCCTTCGGCGCTTCCGTCACGGCTGCGTTGCCTTGTCGGTCCCTGCGGGTATGGTGATCTTCGTTGCCCGTCGCCACGCCCTGTGACGATCTCGCCGGAGTGGGGGGCCTTGACGAACGGCACGCAGCGCGCAATTCTCAGGACGCGACGTCACACCGATCCAAGTCCGAGGCATGGATCGTCGGCGAAGCGGGCAGTATCGGTATGCGCTTGAGGCGCATGAGTGGCTGCAGGCGTTCGAAAACAACGAGAAGACAACGAGGGGGAGCGGCCCCCTCAGCGGAGGGAGAGATTGGCTCTGCCGGTCTCAGGAACTCGGAGCTGGACATCAGTGTGCCAAGTGGCTACACTGACCCTTTGCGCTGCCTGTTAGCTGCCTCCTGCCCGTCACCAGGGGCATACCCACCTGAGAGCACGTCCGAGGAAATCTCTCTGACCAGGGATTTCCTTCTGTGGCTCGAGTTGGGACCGGCACGCGCGTAGTGAGTCCGAGCCCTCGGAAGGACCCCCTCTTGGCCGCCTCGCGCAACGCCTCGACTGCCAATACGAACAACGGCGCCAGCACCGCCCCGCTGCGCATCTCATTTGCGAAGATCAAGGAGCCTCTCGAGGTTCCGAACCTCCTTGCGCTGCAGACCGAGAGCTTCGATTGGCTGCTCGGCAATGCCGCCTGGAAGGCTCGCGTCGAGGCTGCGCTGGACAGCGGTCAGGACGTCCCCACCAAGTCCGGTCTGGAAGAGATCTTCGAGGAGATCTCCCCGATCGAGGACTTCTCTGGGTCGATGTCCCTGACCTTCCGTGATCACCGCTTCGAGCCCCCGAAGAACTCGATCGACGAGTGCAAGGAGCGCGACTTCACGTACGCGGCTCCGCTCTTCGTCACGGCCGAGTTCACCAACAACGAGACCGGCGAGATCAAGTCCCAGACGGTCTTCATGGGCGACTTCCCGCTCATGACCAACAAGGGCACCTTCGTCATCAACGGCACCGAGCGTGTCGTGGTGTCTCAGCTGGTGCGCTCGCCGGGTGTGTACTTCGACTCCTCCATCGACAAGACGTCCGACAAGGACATCTTCTCCGTCAAGGTCATCCCGTCCCGGGGTGCCTGGCTGGAGATGGAGATCGACAAGCGCGACATGGTCGGTGTCCGCATCGACCGCAAGCGCAAGCAGTCCATCACCGTTCTGCTGAAGGCGCTGGGCTGGACCACCGAGCAGATCCTCGAGGAGTTCGGCGAGTACGAGTCCATGCGCGCCACCCTGGAGAAGGACCACACCCAGGGCCAGGACGACGCGCTGCTCGACATCTACCGCAAGCTGCGCCCGGGCGAGCCCCCGACGCGTGAGGCTGCGCAGACGCTGCTCGAGAACCTCTACTTCAACCCCAAGCGCTACGACCTCGCGAAGGTCGGCCGCTACAAGGTCAACAAGAAGCTGGGTGCGGCCGCTCCGCTGGACGCGGGCGTCCTGACGGTCGAGGACGTCATCGCCTCGATCAAGTACCTGGTGAAGCTGCACGCCGGTGAGACCGAGACGACCGGCGAGAACGGTCAGATGATCGTCGTCGAGACCGACGACATCGACCACTTCGGCAACCGCCGTATCCGTAACGTCGGCGAGCTGATCCAGAACCAGGTCCGTACGGGTCTGGCCCGTATGGAGCGCGTCGTCCGTGAGCGCATGACGACTCAGGACGTCGAGGCGATCACGCCGCAGACCCTGATCAACATCCGGCCGGTCGTCGCCTCCATCAAGGAGTTCTTCGGCACCAGCCAGCTGTCGCAGTTCATGGACCAGACGAACCCGCTGTCGGGTCTGACCCACAAGCGTCGTCTGAACGCGCTGGGCCCCGGTGGTCTGTCCCGTGAGCGGGCGGGCTTCGAGGTCCGAGACGTGCACCCGTCGCACTACGGCCGCATGTGCCCGATCGAGACGCCCGAAGGCCCGAACATCGGTCTGATCGGCTCGCTCGCCTCGTACGGCCGGGTCAACGCGTTCGGCTTCATCGAGACCCCGTACCGCAGGGTCGAAAACGGTGTCGTCTCCGACGAGGTCGACTACCTGACGGCCGACGAAGAGGACCGATTCGTCATCGCGCAGGCCAACGCGCCGCTGACGGACGACCTCCACTTCGCCGAGAACCGCGTCCTGGTCCGCCGCCGTGGCGGCGAGGTCGACTACATCCCGGGCGACGACGTCGACTACATGGACGTCTCGCCGCGCCAGATGGTGTCGGTCGCGACCGCCATGATCCCGTTCCTCGAGCACGACGACGCCAACCGCGCGCTCATGGGATCGAACATGATGCGCCAGGCCGTGCCGCTGCTCAAGGCGGAGTCCCCGCTGGTCGGCACCGGCATGGAGTACCGCTGCGCGGTCGACGCCGGCGACGTCATCAAGGCCGAGAAGGACGGTGTCGTCCAGGAGGTCTCCGCCGACTACGTGACGGTGGCCAACGACGACGGCACCTACACCACCTACCGGGTGGCCAAGTTCTCCCGCTCCAACCAGGGCACCTCCTTCAACCAGAAGGTCGTCGTGGACGAGGGCGCGCGGGTGATCGCCGGCCAGGTGCTGGCCGACGGCCCGTCCACCGAGGACGGCGAGATGGCACTCGGCAAGAACCTCCTGGTGGCGTTCATGCCGTGGGAGGGCCACAACTACGAGGACGCGATCATCCTCAGCCAGCGTCTGGTGCAGGACGACGTCCTCTCCTCGATCCACATCGAGGAGCACGAGGTCGACGCCCGTGACACCAAGCTCGGCCCCGAGGAGATCACCCGGGACATCCCGAACGTCTCCGAGGAGGTCCTGGCCGACCTCGACGAGCGCGGCATCATCCGCATCGGTGCCGAGGTCGTGGCCGGCGACATCCTGGTCGGCAAGGTCACCCCGAAGGGTGAGACCGAGCTGACCCCGGAGGAGCGCCTGCTGCGCGCGATCTTCGGTGAGAAGGCCCGTGAGGTCCGTGACACCTCGCTGAAGGTGCCGCACGGTGAGATCGGCAAGGTCATCGGCGTGCGCGTCTTCGACCGCGAGGAGGGCGACGAGCTGCCCCCGGGCGTGAACCAGCTGGTCCGCGTCTACGTGGCGCAGAAGCGCAAGATCACCGATGGTGACAAGCTCGCCGGCCGCCACGGCAACAAGGGCGTCATCTCCAAGATCCTGCCGGTCGAGGACATGCCGTTCCTGGAGGACGGCACCCCGGTCGACATCATCCTCAACCCGCTGGGTGTGCCGTCCCGGATGAACCCGGGACAGGTCCTGGAGATCCACCTCGGCTGGCTGGCCTCCCGCGGCTGGAAGGTCGAGGGCTCCGAGGACTGGATGCAGCGGCTGCAGGCGATCGGCGCCGACGAGGTCGCGCCGGGCACCAATGTCGCGACCCCGGTCTTCGACGGCGCCCGCGAGGACGAGATCTCCGGTCTCTTCGAGTCGACGATCCCGAACCGCGACGGCGACCGCCTGGTCCAGGCCTCCGGCAAGGCCCGGATGTTCGACGGCCGCTCCGGCGAGCCGTTCCCGGAGCCGATCTCCGTCGGCTACATGTACATCCTCAAGCTGCACCACCTGGTGGACGACAAGCTGCACGCCCGCTCCACCGGTCCGTACTCGATGATCACCCAGCAGCCGCTGGGTGGTAAGGCTCAGTTCGGTGGCCAGCGCTTCGGTGAGATGGAGGTGTGGGCGCTCGAGGCCTACGGCGCCGCGTACGCCCTCCAGGAGCTGCTGACCATCAAGTCCGACGACGTCACCGGCCGAGTGAAGGTCTACGAGGCCATCGTCAAGGGCGAGAACATCCCCGAGCCCGGCATCCCTGAGTCCTTCAAGGTGCTCATCAAGGAGATGCAGTCCCTGTGCCTCAACGTGGAGGTGCTGTCGTCCGACGGCATGTCCATCGAGATGCGCGACACCGACGAGGACGTCTTCCGCGCTGCGGAGGAGCTCGGTATCGACCTGTCGCGGCGCGAGCCGAGCAGCGTCGAAGAGGTCTGACGGGTCTGGCCGGGACGGTCGTCCACCGCGACCGCCCCGGCCTCTCCCCGGACCCCCAGTCAGACCCGAAGACACGACCCTGAAAGAGGGATTGACGACAAGTGCTCGACGTCAACTTCTTCGACGAGCTGCGGATCGGCCTCGCCACTGCTGACGACATCCGTCAGTGGTCCCACGGTGAGGTCAAGAAGCCGGAGACCATCAACTACCGCACCCTGAAGCCCGAAAAGGACGGACTCTTCTGCGAGAAGATCTTCGGTCCGACCCGGGACTGGGAGTGCTACTGCGGCAAGTACAAGCGCGTCCGTTTCAAGGGCATCATCTGTGAGCGCTGCGGTGTCGAGGTCACCCGCGCCAAGGTGCGCCGTGAGCGGATGGGCCACATCGAGCTGGCCGCTCCCGTCACCCATATCTGGTACTTCAAGGGCGTCCCGTCGCGTCTGGGCTACCTGCTCGACCTCGCCCCGAAGGACCTCGAGAAGGTCATCTACTTCGCCGCCTACATGATCACGTGGGTGGACGACGAGCGCCGTACGCGCGATCTGCCCTCGCTGGAGGCCCATGTCTCCGTCGAGCGCCAGCAGATCGAGCAGCGCCGCGACGCCGACCTGGAAAGCCGCGCCAAGAAGGCGGAGGCGGACCTCGCCGAGCTGGAGGCCGAGGGCGCCAAGGCCGATGTGCGCCGCAAGGTGCGCGAGGGCGCCGAGCGCGAGATGAAGCAGCTGCGCGACCGCGCCCAGCGCGAGATCGACCGTCTCGACGAGGTGTGGAACCGCTTCAAGAACCTCAAGGTCCAGGACCTCGAGGGCGATGAGCTGCTCTACCGCGAGCTGCGTGACCGCTTCGGCACGTACTTCATGGGCGGCATGGGCGCCGCCGCCCTGCAGAAGCGCCTGGAGTCCTTCGACCTCGACGAGGAGGCCGAGAGGCTCCGCGAGATCATCCGGACCGGCAAGGGCCAGAAGAAGACCCGTGCGCTCAAGCGCCTCAAGGTCGTCTCCGCCTTCCTGCAGACCCGCAACAGCCCCAACGGCATGGTGCTGGACTGCGTCCCGGTGATCCCGCCGGACCTGCGTCCGATGGTGCAGCTGGACGGTGGCCGCTTCGCGACCTCCGACCTGAACGACCTGTACCGCCGCGTCATCAACCGGAACAACCGCCTCAAGCGTCTCCTTGACCTCGGTGCCCCCGAGATCATCGTGAACAACGAGAAGCGGATGCTGCAGGAGGCCGTCGACGCGCTGTTCGACAACGGCCGCCGCGGCCGCCCGGTGACCGGTCCCGGTAACCGTCCGCTGAAGTCCCTCAGCGACATGCTGAAGGGTAAGCAGGGTCGTTTCCGCCAGAACCTGCTCGGCAAGCGAGTCGACTACTCGGCCCGTTCGGTCATCGTCGTCGGTCCGCAGCTCAAGCTGCACCAGTGCGGTCTGCCCAAGGCCATGGCGCTGGAGCTCTTCAAGCCGTTCGTGATGAAGCGCCTGGTGGACCTGAACCACGCGCAGAACATCAAGTCGGCCAAGCGCATGGTCGAGCGCGGCCGCACGGTCGTGTACGACGTGCTCGAAGAGGTCATCGCCGAGCACCCGGTGCTGCTGAACCGTGCGCCGACCCTGCACCGTCTGGGCATCCAGGCCTTCGAGCCGCAGCTGGTCGAGGGCAAGGCCATTCAGATCCACCCGCTCGTGTGCACCGCGTTCAACGCGGACTTCGACGGTGACCAGATGGCCGTGCACCTGCCGCTGTCCGCGGAGGCGCAGGCCGAGGCCCGCATCCTGATGCTGTCCTCGAACAACATCCTCAAGCCGGCCGACGGCCGCCCGGTGACCATGCCCACCCAGGACATGGTGCTCGGTCTGTTCTTCCTCACCACCGACGAGGAGGAGCGGAAGGTCATCGGCGAGGGCCGGGCGTTCGGCTCGACCGCCGAGGCGATCATGGCGTTCGACGCCCGCGAGCTCTCGCTCCAGGCGAAGATCGACATCCGCTTCCCGATCGGCACCGTCCCGCCGCGTGGCTGGACCCCGCCGGTTCCGGAAGAGGGCGAGCCTGCCTGGACGCTGGGCGACAGCTTCCGGCTGCGCACCACCCTGGGCCGCGCGCTCTTCAACGAGCTGCTGCCCGAGGACTACCCGTTCGTCGACTACTCGGTGGGCAAGAAGCAGCTCTCCGAGATCGTCAACGACCTGGCCGAGCGCTACCCGAAGGTCATCGTCGCGGCGACCCTGGACAACCTGAAGGCGTCCGGTTTCCACTGGGCGACCCGCTCCGGTGTCACCGTCGCGATCTCCGACGTCGTCGTCCCCGAGGCCAAGAAGGCCATCATCGAGGGCTACGAGGCGCAGGACGAGAAGGTCCAGAAGCAGTACGAGCGTGGTCTGATCACCAAGGATGAGCGCACCCAGGAGCTCATCTCGATCTGGACCAAGGCGACCAACGAGGTCGCCGACGCGATGAACGCGAACTTCCCGAAGACCAACCCCATCTTCATGATGGTCGACTCGGGCGCTCGCGGAAACATGATGCAGATGCGTCAGATCGCCGGTATGCGTGGTCTGGTGTCCAATGCGAAGAACGAGACCATCCCGCGGCCCATCAAGGCGTCGTTCCGTGAGGGTCTCTCCGTGCTGGAGTACTTCATCTCCACCCACGGTGCCCGTAAGGGTCTCGCGGACACCGCGCTGCGTACCGCCGACTCGGGTTACCTGACCCGTCGTCTGGTGGACGTCTCCCAGGACGTGATCATCCGTGAGGAGGACTGCGGCACCGAGCGCGGTCTGAAGCTCGCGATCGCGACCCGGGGCGCGGACGGCGTGCTGCGCAAGACGGACGACGTCGAGACCAGCGTGTACGCGCGGATGCTCGCCGAGGACGTCGTCGTGGACGGCAAGGTCATCGCGCCGGCCAACGTCGACCTGGGCGATGTTCTCATCGACCAGCTCGTGCGGCACGGCGTGGAGATCGTCAAGACCCGCTCGGTCCTCACCTGCGAGTCCGCGGTCGGCACCTGTGCCTTCTGCTACGGCCGTTCGCTGGCGACCGGCAAGCTGGTGGACATCGGCGAGGCGGTCGGCATCATCGCCGCCCAGTCCATCGGTGAGCCCGGCACCCAGCTGACGATGCGTACCTTCCACACCGGTGGTGTGGCCGGTGACGACATCACCCAGGGTCTGCCGCGTGTCGTCGAGCTCTTCGAGGCCCGTACGCCCAAGGGTGTTGCGCCCATCAGTGAGGCGGCGGGACGGGTCCGGATCGAGGAGACCGAGAAGACCAAGAAGATCGTCGTCACCCCGGACGACGGCTCCGACGAGACGGCCTTCGGCGTCTCCAAGCGAGCCCGTCTGCTGGTGGGCGAGGGCGATCACGTCGAGGTCGGCCAGCGGCTGACCCTGGGTGCCACCAACCCGCACGACGTGCTGCGCATCCTCGGCCAGCGCGCCGTCCAGGTGCACCTGGTCGGCGAGGTCCAGAAGGTCTACAACTCGCAGGGTGTGTCGATCCACGACAAGCACATCGAGATCATCATCCGGCAGATGCTGCGCCGGGTGACGATCATCGAGTCCGGCGACGCGGAGCTGCTGCCGGGCGAGCTGGTGGAGCGGTCGCGCTTCGAGTCCGAGAACCGTCGTGTGGTCCAGGAAGGCGGCCACCCGGCCTCCGGCCGTCCGCAGCTGATGGGTATCACCAAGGCCTCGCTGGCGACCGAGTCCTGGCTGTCGGCGGCGTCCTTCCAGGAGACGACCCGGGTGCTCACCGACGCGGCGATCAACGCCAAGTCGGACTCCCTGATCGGCCTCAAGGAGAACGTGATCATCGGTAAGCTCATCCCGGCCGGTACGGGCCTGTCCCGCTACCGCAACATCCGGGTCGAGCCGACCGAGGAGGCGAAGGCCGCGATGTACTCGGCCGTCGGTTACGACGACATCGACTACTCGCCCTTCGGCACGGGCTCCGGCCAGGCGGTCCCGCTGGAGGACTACGACTACGGTCCGTACAACCAGTAATCCCGCTCTCCTACGGGCGCAGATCGGGCGCAGGGCGGCTACCCCATGGCGGGGTGGCCGCCCTGCGGCTATGCTTGCGGGCCGGTGTGCCTTGCCGCGTGTGCATTTGTTTTGACCGGAGCCGATGCGGTAGGTACGCTCTGACCTTGTGCCTGGGGTGTCCCTGGGCTCCCGTATGCGCACTCTTCAGCGGCCTCAGGGCCCGGAGGGGCCTCCGGGAGGCCGAGGTGTCGACACCGACAATCTGCACTCTCCCGCAATCTGCGCGGGGGTCTGCAGTGTGCGACACACCCGACCGCGTGGGTCGGAGAAATCCCCAGGTTAGCTTTATCGAGACTGGCACACAGAAACCGGAGAAACGGTGCCTACGATCCAGCAGCTGGTCCGGAAGGGCCGGCAGGACAAGGTCGAGAAGAACAAGACGCCCGCGCTCGAGGGTTCGCCCCAGCGCCGTGGCGTCTGCACGCGTGTTTTCACGACCACCCCGAAGAAGCCGAACTCGGCCCTGCGTAAGGTCGCGCGTGTGCGTCTGACCAGCGGCATCGAGGTCACCGCTTACATTCCGGGTGAGGGCCACAACCTGCAGGAGCACTCCATCGTGCTCGTGCGTGGCGGCCGTGTGAAGGACCTGCCGGGTGTTCGCTACAAGATCATCCGCGGCTCCCTCGACACGCAGGGCGTCAAGAACCGCAAGCAGGCTCGCAGCCGCTACGGCGCCAAGAAGGAGAAGTAAGAATGCCTCGTAAGGGCCCCGCCCCGAAGCGCCCGGTCATCATCGACCCGGTCTACAACTCTCCTCTGGTGACCTCCCTCATCAACAAGGTGCTGCTGAACGGCAAGCGCTCCACCGCCGAGCGCATCGTCTACGGCGCCATGGAGGGCCTGCGCGAGAAGTCCGGCAACGACCCGGTCATCACGCTCAAGCGCGCGCTGGAGAACGTGAAGCCGACCCTCGAGGTCCGCTCCCGCCGCGTCGGTGGCGCCACCTACCAGGTGCCGGTCGAGGTTCGCCCCGGCCGCTCCTCCACCCTCGCGCTGCGCTGGCTCGTGGGCTACTCCCGCGCCCGTCGCGAGAAGACCATGACCGAGCGCCTGATGAACGAGCTGCTGGACGCCAGCAACGGTCTGGGCGCCTCCGTCAAGCGTCGCGAGGACGTTCACAAGATGGCCGAGTCCAACAAGGCCTTCGCGCACTACCGCTGGTAGTCGCTACCCCATCGAGAACCGAGAGAAGACTGAGCCATATGGCCACCACTTCACTTGACCTGGCCAAGGTCCGCAACATTGGGATCATGGCCCACATCGACGCGGGCAAGACGACCACCACCGAGCGGATCCTGTTCTACACCGGTGTGAGCTACAAGATCGGTGAAGTCCACGATGGCGCTGCCACCATGGACTGGATGGAGCAGGAGCAGGAGCGCGGCATCACGATCACGTCGGCCGCGACGACCTGTCACTGGCCGCTCGAGAACGTCGATCACACCATCAACATCATCGACACCCCGGGCCACGTCGACTTCACCGTCGAGGTGGAGCGTTCGCTGCGCGTGCTCGACGGCGCCGTGACGGTGTTCGACGGTGTGGCCGGTGTGGAGCCGCAGTCCGAGACTGTGTGGCGTCAGGCGGACCGCTACGGCGTTCCGCGTATCTGCTTCGTCAACAAGCTCGACCGCACCGGTGCCGAGTTCCACCGCTGTGTGGACATGATCGTGGACCGCCTGGGCGCGGTGCCGCTGGTCATGCAGCTGCCGATCGGTACCGAGGCCGACTTCAAGGGTGTCGTCGACCTCGTCACCATGAAGGCGTTCGTCTGGTCTGCCGAGGCGACCAAGGGCGAGATGTACGACACCGTCGACATCCCGGACACCCACCTCGAGGCCGCCGACGAGTGGCGCGGCAAGCTGCTCGAGGCCGTCGCCGAGAACGACGAGCAGATGATGGAGCTGTACCTGGAGGGCGAGGAGCCCACCGTGGAGCAGCTGTACGCGGCGATCCGCCGTATCACCATCGCCTCCACCGGCACCGAGGGCTCGCCGACGATCACCCCCGTGTTCTGTGGCACCGCCTTCAAGAACAAGGGTGTTCAGCCGCTGCTCGACGCGGTCGTGCGCTACCTCCCCTCGCCGCTGGACATCGAGGCCGTCGAGGGCCACTCGGTGAAGGACCCCGACGAGGTCATCAAGCGCAAGCCGTCGGACGACGAGCCGTTCGCCGGCCTGGCGTTCAAGATCATGAGCGACCCGCACCTCGGCAAGCTCACCTTCGTCCGGGTCTACTCGGGCCGCATGGAGACCGGCACCCAGGTGCAGAACTCCGTGAAGGGCAAGAAGGAGCGCATCGGCAAGATCTACCGGATGCACGCCAACAAGCGTGAGGAGATCGACTCGGTGGGTGCCGGCGACATCGTCGCCGTCATGGGTCTCAAGCAGACCACCACCGGTGAGACCCTCTGCGACCCGGCGAACCCGGTGATCCTCGAGTCGATGGACTTCCCGGCCCCGGTCATCGAGGTCGCCATCGAGCCCAAGTCGAAGGGCGACCAGGAGAAGCTGGGTGTGGCCATCCAGCGCCTCGCTGAGGAGGACCCGTCTTTCCGGGTCAAGACCAACGAGGAGACCGGCCAGACCATCATCGCGGGTATGGGCGAGCTGCACCTCGACGTGCTGGTCGACCGTATGAGGCGTGAGTTCAAGGTCGAGGCCAACGTCGGTAAGCCGCAGGTGGCCTACCGCGAGACGCTCCGCAAGAGCGTCGACCGGGTCGACTACACGCACAAGAAGCAGACCGGTGGTTCGGGCCAGTTCGCGAAGGTCCAGATCGCCATCGCGCCGCTCGAGGGCGACGGCTACGAGTTCGAGAACAAGGTCACCGGTGGCCGTATCCCGCGGGAGTACATCCCGTCCGTGGACGCGGGCTGCCAGGAGGCCATGGAGTTCGGCGTGCTCGCGGGCTACCCGCTGACCGGCGTCAAGGTCACGCTTCTCGACGGTGGCTACCACGAGGTCGACTCCTCCGAAATGGCCTTCAAGATCGCCGGCTCGATGGCCTTCAAGGAGGCCGCCCGCAAGGCCTCCCCGGCCCTGCTGGAGCCGATGATGAAGGTCGAGGTCACCACGCCCGAGGACTACATGGGCGACGTGATCGGTGACATCAACTCCCGCCGTGGACAGATTCAGTCCATGGAGGACCGCAGTGGCGCCAAGCTGGTCACCGGCCTGGTTCCGCTGTCGGAGATGTTCGGTTACGTGGGCGACCTCCGGAGCAAGACCTCCGGTCGCGCCAGCTACTCCATGCAGTTCGACTCCTACGCCGAGGTTCCCAAGAGCGTCGCCGAGGAGATCATCGCGAAGGCCAAGGGCGAGTAAGGCGGGTTCATCCGCGTTTCTCACCCTTTAGGCTGGAGCAAAGGCATCGGGGCATTCCGTCGCAGATCGCTCATCGTGGCGTCTGTGACGGGCCCCGGCCGCCGGCCCCCACACGAATACGGCGAAGGGCATCCCCCTCGGGGTCCTGGCCGGTTCGGTAAGACCACCTGAACCCATCCGCAAAGTGTGGATGCGTTACAGAACCACTCCACAGGAGGACCCCAGTGGCGAAGGCGAAGTTCGAGCGGACTAAGCCGCACGTCAACATCGGCACCATCGGTCACATCGACCACGGTAAGACGACCCTTACCGCGGCGATCACCAAGGTGCTGCACGACAAGTACCCGAACCTGAACGAGGCCTCGGCCTTCGATCAGATCGACAAGGCTCCTGAGGAGCGTCAGCGCGGTATCACCATCTCCATCGCGCACGTCGAGTACCAGACGGAGTCGCGTCACTACGCGCACGTCGACTGCCCGGGTCACGCGGACTACATCAAGAACATGATCACCGGTGCCGCGCAGATGGACGGCGCCATCCTCGTGGTCGCCGCCACCGACGGCCCGATGCCGCAGACCAAGGAGCACGTGCTCCTGGCCCGCCAGGTCGGCGTTCCGTACATCGTTGTCGCCCTGAACAAGGCCGACATGGTGGACGACGAGGAGATCATGGAGCTCGTCGAGCTCGAGGTGCGTGAGCTCCTCTCCGAGTACGAGTTCCCGGGCGACGACCTTCCGGTCGTCAAGGTCTCGGCGCTCAAGGCGCTCGAGGGCGACAAGGAGTGGGGCGAGTCCGTCCTCAAGCTGATGGAGGCCGTGGACGAGGCCATCCCGCAGCCCGAGCGTGACGTCGACAAGCCGTTCCTGATGCCGATCGAGGACGTCTTCACCATCACCGGTCGCGGTACGGTCGTCACCGGCCGTATCGAGCGCGGTGTGCTGAAGGTCAACGAGACCGTCGACATCATCGGCATCAAGACCGAGAAGACCACCACCACGGTCACCGGTATCGAGATGTTCCGCAAGCTGCTCGACGAGGGCCAGGCCGGTGAGAACGTCGGTCTGCTGCTCCGCGGCATCAAGCGCGAGGATGTCGAGCGCGGCCAGGTCATCATCAAGCCCGGTTCGGTCACCCCGCACACCGAGTTCGAGGCCCAGGCCTACATCCTGTCGAAGGACGAGGGCGGTCGCCACACCCCGTTCTTCAACAACTACCGTCCGCAGTTCTACTTCCGTACCACGGACGTGACGGGCGTTGTGACCCTCCCCGAGGGCACCGAGATGGTCATGCCGGGCGACAACACCGAGATGACCGTCAGCCTGATCCAGCCGGTCGCCATGGAGGAGGGCCTGAAGTTCGCCATCCGTGAGGGTGGCCGGACTGTCGGCGCCGGTCAGGTCACCAAGATCAACAAGTGATCTGACGCTGCTCAAGCTCTACGGAGCGGGCTGCTCAAAGGCCCCGCACCCCCGTCCGCGAGGACGGTGGAGCGGGGCCTTTGGCGTGCGCGGCATGAGTTGCGGTGAGTATGGGACAGCGACACGCCATGGTGTCGGC